>CAMLDJ010000296.1 GCA_946478755.1 uncultured Pedobacter sp.
TTAGGCCTGTTGGCTGTATTGTTTGTGTTATTTCTAAAATCCGGTCTGTTACCTATAGGGGCTGCAGGTTTTTGCTGACCCGGTTGCCCTTGTTGTCCTGCCTGTCCGCCGTGTTGGTTACCACCTGAAGGTTGGCCATGACCACCCTGACCAGGATGTCCTCCCGGAGTTTTTTTACGCTTACGTTTTCTTTTCGCATCAGCACTATCAGCAGAAGATGCAACAGGCTGAGATTTACGATCTGGCGTGGTAGGCAATACAATTTTACCTATAATATTCGGACCTGAAAGCTTTACTGAACGAGCCTTAATAACCTCTGATTCCTCAGGCTTTTCAACTTTAGGAGCCGGTGGTGGAGTAACAGGAGCAGCCTTAGGCATCACTGGTTCCGGGGCTTTCACTACTACTGGTTGTTCTGCAACTTTAGGTTGCTCAACCACAGGTTTAGCTTCTTCAACAGGCTTTACAACCTCTTGTTTTACCTCTTCTACTGGTTTTTCAACCTTCTCAACTGGTTTTTCTTCTTTTACAACTTCCTTAACTGGCTCTTCAGCAACCGGAGCTTTAGGCTCTGGAGCCGGAACAGGCGCAGGGGCAGGAGCTTCTTCAGCTTTAACCGGGCGTGTTTTAGAATTTAAATCATCAAGATTTATTTTTCCTACTATTTTAACACCTGGCAAAGAGCTTTCATCTGCTTTTTCTGCAGGAGCTTCGGCTTTAGCCGGAACTTCTTCCTTAGGCTTCTCAGCTGGAGGAGTATATGAATGAAGATTCTTTATTAAAACGCCTTCGTTTTCGAATTCAACATTTTTTCTAGGTGCCTCAGCAACTTTCTCAGTTACTTCAGGTTCATCACGACGAATTTTACCAATAACAATCTGATTGGCTTCTTCTTTTACGATCTTATCGCCCTGAAACTCTTTCAACAATGCATTATACATGTCGCGGGAGAGCTTAGTTGTGGGTTTATTCTCAACAGAAAAGCCTTTCTTCTCTAAAAACTCAACGGCCGTAGCAATCCCTACGTTAAGTTCCTTAACTGCTTTAAATAAAATTATTGGTTTGTCGTCTGACATTGATATCCTATTTTTTCTTTAATTCTTATACAAAAGTAACGTTTATTCTTGTTTATTTCATGTGTAGGCAATTAGTTTTTAATTTCTACATAATTTGTAAACCACCATAGCCAACGTTACTCAAACTCTGATTTTAATATACTCATGACTTCTTTTATGGTCTCTTCCTCCAGATCGGTACGTTTCACCAATTCATCAACAGACAGCGCCAATACACTCTTAGCCGTATCACAGCCAATCGCTTTCAGCTCATCGATGATCCAGCTATCGATTTCATCCGAGAATTCTTCGATATCCACATCCTCATCCTCTTCACCAGCTTCACGGTACACATCGATTTCATATCCGGTTAATTTACCGGCCAGTTTAATGTTATGACCACCACGTCCGATAGCCAGTGAAACCTGATCTGGTTTCAGATAAACCGAAGCATGTTTAGTTTCATCATCTAATTTAATAGAAGTGATTTTTGCCGGGCTCAATGCCCTTGTAATATATAACGAGATGTTATTGGTAAAGTTAATGACGTCAATATTCTCATTTTTAAGTTCTCTGACGATTCCGTGAATACGTGAACCCTTCATACCCACACAGGCACCTACAGGGTCAATCCTGTCATCATAGGATTCTACAGCCACCTTAGCGCGCTCTCCCGGCTCCCGAACAATTTTCTTGATGGTGATCAAACCATCAAAAATCTCTGGAACCTCAATTTCAAACAGGCGCTGTAAGAACTCAGGTGCAATCCTCGAAATGATGATCTTAGGTGTTGCATTTACCATATCAACTTTCAAGATTACCGCACGTACCGCATCTCCTTTTTTGAAATAATCAGCAGGGATCTGCTCGGTTTTAGGCATCAATAATTCATTGCCTTCATCATCAAGTACCAAAGTTTCTTTTTTCCAGACCTGATAAACTTCTCCCGTAACAATCTCACCAACACGATCTTTATATTTTTTGAAGATTTCGTCTTTCTCCAGTTCCAGTACTTTGGAAACCAATGTCTGACGGGCAGCGAGAATAGCTCTGCGGCCAAAGCTCTCCAATGTGATCTGCTCAATGTAATCGTCCCCAACTTCCATGTCTGGATCCAGTTGCTTCACCTCCGCAAGCTCGATCTCCAAATCGTCGTCCTCAGAAAAGCCATCTTCCATGACCTTTCTGGTCCGCCAGATCTCTAAATCTCCATTGTCCGGGTTAACAATTACGTCACAATTTTCATCCGTACCATATTTTTTTCGCAACATACTGCGAAATACCTCTTCCAGCACACTAATCACTGTAGGACGGTCGATGTTCTTGAAGTCTTTAAACTCTTGAAATGAATCGATTAAATTAATATTACTCATTTTTTATTTAAATGAAATTAAAACCTTTGTTTCTGTTATATGATCAAAATCCAAACTGGCTTCTTCCAGCTGAACTTTTTTACCTTTTTCCTTAACTTTAGCTGCTATGGTTATGCTGTTTTCATCAACACTTAGCAATTTCCCTTCTTTTATTTCGCCGTTTGTCAGTTTTACACTTAGTTCACGGCCGATATTTTTAACATATTGCCTTTTCAGTTTCAAAGGTTCGCCAACCCCAGGAGAGGAAACTTCCAGATTGTATGCTTTTTCAATTGCATTTTCTTCTTCCAAATGAAAGCCGACATGTCTGCTGATGGCCGCACAATCCTGAATACTGATTCCCTCATCGCCATCAACATGAATAATAAGCTTGTTGTTTGGCAGCATCTTCACCTCAACTAAAAACAATTCCGGCCTGTCCGAAATCTTTTCCTCAACCAATTCTGTAACTCTTTTTTCTACCTGCATAACCCAATTTGCCAGTAATAGAAAAGAGGGGACTTCTGCCCCCTCTTACTTCTATTACGGCACAAATATATGAAATGTTTTTAAAAATTAAAAATCCTATGGCACAATGGGTTCTATATTTTCAGCACCTGCCATCCCTATCTGGTCAGCAATTTTTGTTGTGGACGCACACGATTCACAATTTCTCCTTTCAGCAGATCAACTGCAGCTCCAAATTTCGCACTCAAATGCGTAATAACCAGGTAATCCCTTCCCTTTATAAACGGGCTAAGCGGGATAAAAACAATATTGCTGTCTGTAACCAGAATCTTTCCATCAACCGGCGATTCTTTCCATGTTGAATCTTTCTCTGAAGGACTCTGTAAAACGGAGATCAAGCTACTTAATGTTGAATCATTGCCCGGTCTTTTTTGCAGCTGTAGCAATCCGGTCGGCCCGATATTTTTGAAGACGATCGCCGAGCTATCCGGGGAAAAATCAATTAAAAGTGGCTTATTATTTGCAGATGAACAAGCAAATAGAAATCCGGCAAGGAGGACAATAACAATATGCTTAACTAAACTTTTAACCATACCACTAAAATAAACATTATGAGACTGATTATTGAAATTTTACTGATGGGCCTTGCTGTATTGCTTGGTGCCTACCTCGTACCTGGGGTACAAGTTGAGGGCTATGGAACGGCCATAATCGCCGCGATCCTGATTGCCCTGGCCAATGCCACTATCGGATTTATCTTGAGGGTGCTTACTTTTCCTGTTAATTTTTTAACCCTTGGCCTCGTGTCTTTCATCATCAGTGTATTGATGATCCTGCTGGTCGACAATCTGATGAGCGGATTTAACACATCCGGCTTTTGGTCCGCCGCATTTCTGGCTATTGCAGTTGCCTTGATCAAAGGTCTGTTTAATGCAATCGCGGGATCAGATAAAGATTAATTAACCTACCGTAAATCCAGGTCTTGCCTTAGGAAACAGGCCCCTCAGTGTTAACTTTTTCTTTTGCTTTTCTTTTGCTATCCTTTTGCTATTGTTTTGCTATCCTTTTGCTCAAGCAATAAAAAAGCGAAATTAACGCAGGTTAAAAGCAAAATCAAAACAAAATTAAAATTTTGAACAGCACAGACACAGACAGGAGGAAGAAAGAAAGCGGATGTTCAAATTAAGCATGAACATCCGCTACATTATCTTTACTTCCCCCTATCTGATCAGCTCTCTCGAAATGACCATTTTCTGAATTTCAGAAGTCCCCTCGTAAATCTGTGTGATCTTTGCGTCGCGCATTAAACGCTCCACATGATATTCTTTTACAAAACCATATCCGCCATGAATCTGAACAGCCTCAACGGTCACCTCCATAGCAACTTTAGAAGCATATAGTTTAGCCATAGAGCCGGCGAGTGTATAAGACAGGCCCTGATCTTTTAACCAGGCCGCTTTATAGACCAACATTCTTGCGGCCTCTATCTGCGTCGCCATATCCGCCAGTTTAAAGGCGATGGCCTGATGTTCGGCAATGGGCTTGCCGAATGATTTCCTTTGTTTAGCATAATCAAGTGCCAGTTCGTATGCCCCGGCAGCAATACCTAAAGCCTGCGCAGCAATACCTATCCGTCCTCCTTCAAGTGTTTTCATCGCAAATTTAAATCCAAAGCCTTCCTCACCAATGCGATTCTCCTTTGGCACCTTAACGTCATTAAACATCAGAGAATGGGTATCAGAGCCACGGATCCCCATCTTATTTTCTTTTGGGCCAATCGTAAATCCTTCCATGCCTTTTTCCACGATAAAAGCATTGATACCTTTGTGCCTTAAGGATTTGTCGGTTTGCGCAACAACGAGGTAAGTAGAGGCAGTGCCACCATTAGTAATCCAGTTTTTTGTACCGTTCAACAGATAATGATCGCCCTTATCCTCCGCAGTGCTTTGCTGGGAAGTAGCATCAGACCCAGCTTCCGGCTCCGATAAACAGAAAGCACCAATCTTTTCTCCTGCAGCCAGGGGTTTTAAATACTTTTCCTTTTGAAAATCAGAACCCCAGGATTCCAGTCCGTAGCACACCAGGGAGTTGTTTACGGAAACCACTACAGAAGCAGAAGCATCGATTTTAGACAATTCTTCCATAACAAGGACATAAGACAAGGCATCAAGCCCGCTGCCATTGTATTTTTCGGACACCATCATTCCCAGAAAGCCCAGTTCGCCCAGTTTTTTTATCTGTTCTGCAGGAAATTTTTGATGCTCATCTCTTTCGATAACTCCAGGCTTTAATTCAGTCTGCGCAAAATCTCTTGCGGCCTGCTGGATCATCAGTTGTTCTTCACTTAATTGAAATAGCATAATGTCATAATAAATAATAAGTTATGCCAAATTTATATATTATGAAGCAAACTACTATGGCAGCATAGTATTTTATTTCAACAGATGATTGTTGTCATCCGGAAACACAAGAATCGGGTGGTATTTCCTGGCTTCCGCTATAGGCAGGGAGCCATAAGACATAATGATCAGGATGTCGCCAACCTGAACTTTCCGGGCCGTTGCCCCATTTAAACAAACGGTTCCGCTGCCCCGGGCCCCTTTAATCACATAGGTTTCGAAACGTTCACCGTTATTGTTATTTACAATCTGTACTTTTTCATTTGGAATGATCTGGGCTGCGTCCATCAGATCCTCATCAATGGTAATGCTTCCAACATAGTTCAGTTCCGCCTGTGTTACTTTAACACGGTGTATTTTCGATTTTAATATCTCGATAATCATGCTGCAAAGTTAACTAATTTTATGAATGCGAGGTTTTTTCTATTCTTAACTGAGTATCATATTATCTATAAGGCGGGTTTGACCTACCTTGGCCGCGACCAGTGCAACAATGTCAGAATGGCTTTTATCCTCCTCAGGCAACAGCGTTTTTCCGTTGGCAATGGTAAAATAATCAAGTGCTACGCCCGGGGTTTCATTAATCAGCTTTTTAGCATTTTCAACCAGCACAGGAACACTTAAAGCGGAAAAATTATCTTTTACATAGCTTAAGGCCTTACTGAGCACCAGTGCATTTTTCCGGTCCGCCGCTGTAAGATGAATATTTCTTGAACTCATGGCCAGACCATCATCTTCCCTGATAATAGGACAGGATACTATCTGAACAGGAAGGTTAAACCAGGCAACCATATTTTTAATCATCAGCACCTGTTGAAAATCTTTCTGACCAAAGAACGCTATCTGTGGATTGACCGCATCAAAAAGTTTTTTTACAATCTGAGTTACCCCCTGATAATGTCCCTTTCTAAACTCACCTTCCAATAGGAACTCGGCCGGACCAAGGTCGATGTGCCATTTTTCCGGCTTGGGATACATTTCTTTAACAGCCGGCATAAAAACGACATGACAACCAGCCTCTTCCAGCATTTTCATGTCATGCTCCAATGGTCGAGGATATTTCTCCAGGTCTTTGGGATCAGTAAACTGGGTTGGATTGACAAAAATGCTGCAAACGACCACATCAGCCTGTTGCTGCGCTATTTTTATAAGTGATACGTGCCCGTTATGCAAAGCACCCATTGTTGGTACCAGCGCAATTTTCTGTTGAACCAATTTAATTGGTTCAAGCAACGACTTTAATGCCGCAATAGTATTTATTACTTTCAAACTAGCCTGTAAAATTTCAAGGGGCAAAGTTGGTTATTTATACATTCCTAACAAAACATCTTGCGTATATTATTGATAAATGTTATTATTTTGCTTACCTTTGCCCCTTGATAATCTTTTCTTTAACATAAATTTTTATTTAGAATATGGAGATGGCAAAAACGAAGCTACTGATTGTTACACACGAGATGTCGCCTTTCCTTGAACTCACAA
>CAMLDJ010000297.1 GCA_946478755.1 uncultured Pedobacter sp.
GGATAAAAGGATTGTAAATAAAAGTAATGGATGTTTTAAATTTTTCATTTGATTGGATTTTTAATTATTACATGTTTTTAAATGCGGCCACTCCCTTGTCTAAAAATGTTACATATTTTGAAATATCAAGGTCGAAGGCCTGCGGGGCGGTCAACTGTTTCCCCGAACCGTTAATGATAACATAGTATGGTTGTGAATTAGTACCAAAGGTAGCAGCCTGGTAATCACCCCATTTCTGTCCTATCGTCTTTATTTTCTTTCCGTTGAATTTGGAAAGATATTTTTCATTTTCTGCAAGTTCGCTTTTGTCATCTACATAGAGAGATACAAGGATATAATCCTGCTTTAAGCGTTCGAGGACCTTTGGATCAGACCATACACTAGCTTCCATTTTACGGCAGTTGGTACAGCTCCACCCGGTGAAATCCAACAGGATTGGTTTATTTAGTTTTTTTGATTGCATAATCGCTTCCTCGTAATCATAAAAAGCATCCAAGCCGTATGGGGTATGGAAAAGAGATGCATATTTCTTTTTGGTTGTTGTTTCTGACTTCTCTGGGATTGTAGACCTTGTTAAATCAAATTCTTGTGAAGTGATAGGCGGCAACCATGCGCTGATCGACTTCAGCGAGGCTCCGAAAACTCCTGGTATCATGTAAAACGTAAAACCAAAAACCAGCATGCTAACAAATAGGCGTGGCAGTGTAAGGGTTTTTGTTTCCGAATCATGAGAAAGCCTGATTTTTCCTACAAGGTAAAAGCCTAGGAAGGCAAATATGGTTATCCATATAATTAAAAAAACATCCCTATTCAAAATCCCCCAGTGATAAGCCAGATCAACATTTGACAGATACTTAAAAGCCAGCGCAAATTCAAGAAAACCCAGAGACACTTTAACAGAATTCAACCACCCGCCGGATTTAGGAAGCTCTTTTAACCATGAAGGGAAAATAGCAAACAAAGTAAAGGGAATTGCTAATGCTAAAGAGAATCCAAGCATACCCATTGCCGGCCCGTAATACGTTCCTTTAGATACGGCATCGACTAGCAAAGTACCGATAATTGGCCCTGTACAGGAGAAAGACACCAGTGCGAGGGTAAAGGCCATAAAAAACAACCCCACCATACCGCCTTTGTTGGACTTTTCATCCATCTTGTTAACCAGTACAGAAGGAAGGGTAATTTCGAAGGCCCCTAAAAAGGAAAGCGCAAAAATGATTAGAACAGCAAAAAAAATAAGATTGAACGTAGCGCTGCTCGCCGCTTCGTTTAACGCGGACGACCCGAAAAAAAATGTGATCAGCAATCCTAAACCCACATAAATGGTAATGATGAAAGTACCGTATAGAAAAGCCTTTTGTATTCCTTTGCGCCTTGATACTTCCTGTTTGGTAAAAAAGGAAATTGTTAGCGGTATCATCGGATAAATACAAGGCATAAAGAAAGCGGCCAGACCGCCGAAAAAACCTGCAATCAGGATTCCAAAGTATGAAGAAGTGCTTTCGCCAGGCATGCCATCTGTTGTGGGTTGCTCTACCTTTGACTGAACCGCGGCATTTTTACTGCCGCTTTGTTTATGCTTTCCTGTATTTGCCGCCTGTGGAGCTACAGATCCTGAACCGTCCACTGAAATACTAAACTGTTCGTCGGTTGGTGGCAGGCATTTATGGTCATTACACACCATAAACTCCAATGACCCTGTTATCGTGGTTGCCTGCTTAAGCTTAATTCGCTGCTTGAATATCACCTGCTTTTCATGCCAGGAGATTTTCATATCGAAATTTTTGTCAAAGCCGGAAAGCGCTTTTGGCGATTCCAGTACTTCGCCCGCTAATTGAAAAGCTGGCGACGGATCGAATTTAAAGGAAGTAGGAACAGGCCCGCCCTCTTTAATAAATTGGGAATAGACATGCCAGCCGGGGTCAATGTTTGCTTTTAACACAAGAAAGGCTTCCTGATCATTGATTTTTTCGGAAGAAAAGCTCCAGTGAACAGGACTTTCAATTTGTGATTTCGCTGAAATGGAAACCCACATCAGGGCCAATATAATGAGAAGTTTTTTCATTTAATTTTTATCCAATGATTGTGTTAGATCTCTTGACGGAGTGCGGCGGCAGCGGCCTTTAATAAGGGTGCACTTAATCTTTGCGTCATGTTAGGATTGATATATTCGAAAAGGATGTTTCCTTTTTTGTTTAAGATAAAGACGGATGGCACTGGCAGAAGCTTGTCAGTATTTTTTCCTCCTGAGGTTTCCGGTAGAAATTTATCGTAACTTTTTGGACTTTTAAAGGCGATACCAAAGCGCTTGGCAGCATTTAAATCTGCGTCCGATAAAAGGGTGTAAGAAAGCTTTTCCTTATCCATTGTTTTATTAAGATTCTCTGGACTGTCGGTACTGATGGCGACAATTTGATAACCCATTTTGGTTAGATCTTTTTCAATCTCTTGTAATCCCGAAAGCTGTTTGGAGCAATAAGGACACCAGCCTCCACGGTAAAAAACAAGAATCGTCGGGGTTTCCGATACCGACTTATTTAAATCAAATTTTTCTCCCGATGATTTGCGCAGTTGCAAAACGGGGATTTGCTCGCCTGCTAGCAAAGGACTTACATCTTGGGCTTTCAGCGGGACACCCGATGTCATCTTCACTGTATCCCGTGATACCGAGATATGCCGCGCGGGTGTGACTGAAGTGGTTTGAGCCGTTGCGGCAGCATTAATACTTAGTGCTGAAAAACTAACAAGAGTTAATGCAAACAACGAACTTTTCAACGCTGCCTTGGTGTTTCTATTTTTTTTCATAATGTTTTTACGGATTTAGTCGCAGTTTCCGGTAAGTCCTTACAAAAAAGTTTTCCATTATTACGATTCTCTTTTTTTGTTTTGGTAGCTGTTTTTTTTTGAAAAATAATGTAAGGATTTCTAGTTTGACCCGACCAAGCAAAAAAAACACTTTACATATGAAAAGAATAACAATTACCAGTTGGGGCGGAGCATTGCTTTTGTCTCTTACATTCGTAGCGTGCAAGAAAGACAGTACGGATACACCGGCAAATTCAAGTGAGAAAGCTACTGTCACCGTTCAGAATGTTCTGCAATCAAAACCACTTGTTGAGTCCGGAACTTTTCAGGGAAACGGAACCCCACTTATATTACCCGGACAATCTACCACTATCCAATTTTCCGCGGCTAAAGGCGAAGCACTTACATTTGCAACAATGTACGGTGCATCTAATGACTTGTTTTTTGCACCAGATAATCCCGGTATTCAGGTTTATGATACCGAAGGTAAGCCAATTGAAGGGGACGTATCTGCCCTAATAAAGTTATGGGACAACGGTACACGGATAAATCAAAAACCTGGTGCGACAGTAACCCGCCCGGGAACACCTGATAACAAAAACATTACCGAAGTGATTGGCAGCGATGCCCAAGGAAACGCTTACCTACCTGCCTCAAAACTGGTAAAGGCCACGCTTAAATACGATGGGAATTCCAGATTTACGCTAACCCTTCAGAATACCTCTGGCGGCACGCCAAATGAAACCCCATTAAGCCCCGGAGTTTGGGCTGTTTCATATATTGTAGGTGGAAACCTGCTGAACCAATCTCCTCTATTTATGAAAGACAAACCTACTGCCAATGGGTTAACTTCTATTGCTGAAGCAGGAGATAATGCACAGTTGAGTACTTATATAAGTAGTATTACAGGGATTTTTACACCTCTTTCACCTGTTCTGGTCGTAATATATAATGGTATAGACAATCCTTTGTATAAAGTCGGGGAGAAAGACAGGAATGAAGGACTGAAAGAACTCGCACAAAAGGGTGATGCATCTATATTGGCTGCTTTCCTAAAAGGCAAAGCAGGTATTAAAGCGGTGTATGTACTTGAAGCACCCACTACCAGGGTCTTGCTTCCAACAATTGGCGACCAGCCGGGAACCACCGTTTCACAGGAGATATCTGTTTCAAAGGGTGATCGTTTAGCCATTGCGACCATGTACGGATTTTCAAACGACTGGTTTTTTGCAACTGGCGCAGACGGGATAGACCCTTTAATAAAAGGGGATGCCTCTGCGAATATCGGTTTATACAACAACGGTACTGCTCTTGATCAATTCCCTGGCGCTGGAATTACACAGTTTAATCTCGCCGGAACACCTCTTGCTGAAAGCATACCTATTGCAACAGTGCCAAATCCCAATGCCTTTACAACACTTCCGGCAATTAAAGATATTGTAAAGGTTATTATAAAATAAATAAATTAAAATATAATCAAGCCCTGAAGAACCAGACAGCCGTGCATTGCATGGCTGTTTTCTGAATTATCAGAGTCTTTAATACAATAATGGTGAATCAGATTTAAGATTGACAACAGTTACTTTCACGAAGTGGAGTAATGAATATAAGTAATTTGATACTGGTAATATCTGACCAGAAAATCAGTCCATTCTTTCGTTGTTTGTGTTTGTTTGGGGCCGTACTCCCGAAGGTGACAAATACTTATCGAATATCTTTAACTTTTGAAACAGTTTATTTTACGCTCTCAAAAATATAATCTGGCGGGTATTTCTGAGAAAATGGCCGCATTCCGTTTCAAACTGATGCTTAATTATGGAGCAAGTGGCCGTTTAGATTGTCTTAACCGCTTTTTTTTACCAAATCTTTAGAGAAAAATTCTTCGAGTTTACGCGGGATTGGAGCCTGTAGGAGCTTTCATGATCAAGGTATGTGTATTAGTCCATCAGTCAAACTGAGCTGCTTATATCGCATTTTTTAAGATTTCGTAACTTGGGTTACCAAGAACATCTGGTTTTGGTCTAACACTGCGTCCAGAGTGGACTATTTTGGAAAAAGCCGAATCTAAAAAGCAGTTGGGAGGAGTTGTTGGTACTTACTCGGCTATGGCGGCCATTTTGCATTAAAATTGAGAGCCACTATTTGTGAAAATATAATCTGCGGCCAGATTGGCATCATGATGAGGGGATATTCTTGGGAATGTTCCCAATAGTTGGGAACCTTCCCGAGGATAAAAATCATCTAAAATTTGTGGTTTTGTAATTTTTAATGGACAAATTTAGCTGACCAAATAATAAACTTTATGAAAAGAGCTTTACTATTACCTCTTGGGGACCATTGGCCCTTTTATGAAATTTATAGTAAAATTGCGATAAGGGCTTACAAAAACATTATTTTCTGTTTAATTCTGGCTTTTAGTCTGCTCTCCGCATTTTCCGTCAATGCCCAGGCACCCACCGGATACTCACTTGCGTGGTCTGATGAATTTAACACGGCTTCGCTTGATACTACACTTTGGAAATACCGTACCGGTGTTGCCGGAACCAGTTATTTAAAGCCAGAAAATGTTGTTTTAGAAAACGGAAAGATACGCATCAATTTAAAAAAGGAAACTTATGGGGGCAAAGCTTATACTGCCGGAGGAATAATTACCAAAACACCAAGACGGTACGGCTACTATGAAGTGAGCGTTAAAATTGATGGTGGTTATGGCTGGCACGAAGCTTTTTGGTCTTCATGGAAAAGTGGTTTTGATGATCTGAACCCTGCCTACGATAATATGGATAAGCTGGAGATCGACTGTTTTGAACACTATGCCGATTATGCCAATAACTATTATACCTATGGTGCCATTCAGTGGTCGCCGTTTACCGGCAATGCCAATAGAGATTACAAAACTGTAGCAGAAAACTTAAGCAGCTCCTATAACGTATTTGGTTTTGAATATACGCCAGATTACCTTAATTATTTTTACAACGGGCAACTGGTTAAAACGGTAGATACCAGGAAACTTCCCAGTCACGACCTGTATTTATGGCTTACCTGTATTGCCAATAAGCCTAATGCAACAGATTCTGGAGCAGTTTTCTTTGATTATTTAAAATGTTATGAAATATCACCAGCAAACTATAACCTGCGTAAAGTCGCATTTATTGCGCATCTCGACTCCCTAAAGCTGCCGCTTCATTCGGCAGCCAATGACCTTTGGATTGAAGCCGAAGATTTCAAAAATAAACAAAACTGGACTAAAGAGCTTGATGAGAATATGGTGGTGCTGAAGGGCTATACCCAGCGGGATGCCACCAGAGACAGCACTGAGCTTACCGCCATTACCGGAATTAAAATCGATAGTGCTGGTAATTACAAACTCTGGGTAAGATCCAGAGACTTTACGGTAGGGCAGGGCACAAGAAAATTTAAAGTAATCTTGAACGGACAGCGGGTGCCGGGCGAGTTTGGCAACCATGGTGCCAATGGTTATGCATGGCAAAGTGCAGGTACGTATTACTTACCTCAGGGCACAACTACACTTAAACTTTTTGACAGTTCACAGAATTTTGCACGATGTGATAAATTCCTGCTTACGAGCGACACTTCCTTTATCCCCGTTGGAATAGGTGCCGATAGTAATGTACAGCATGTTGTACCATCAGGAAGCGGCGAGCCTTTTACCCCAGGCAACCTTGTTGTGCTAAGAATTGGTGACGGACTGACTGCATTAACCTCCGGTAATGCAACTAGCGTTTTCCTTGACGAATATACGAGTAGCGGGGGTTTGGTGAGAAGTATCCCCATGCCTGTAGCAGCAACAGGAACAAATAAGCGTTTGACATTATCTGTATCTGCTGCCGACAAAACAGAGGGTAATCTAACCAGCTCTCCAGATGGGAAATTTCTTGCACTAGCTGGATACGATGCCGCACGCGGACTAGCTGGGGTGAGTATTT
>CAMLDJ010000298.1 GCA_946478755.1 uncultured Pedobacter sp.
TTGCTGTCTAAGTACTTACCAAATAAATGAAAATTAAGTTTTTTTTGTTGATAATTTTTTGAATATTCGATCTATCGAACGGCCCATTCTAGATGCGCTCCTCGTGATTGTAAACCAACAACTTATAGCATGACAATGGAAAAAACTTGTACTGAAGTATGGAAAAACTGTCTCCAAATCATAAAGGATAATATTCCGGTCCAGAGTTTCAAAACCTGGTTCGAGCCAATATCTGCCCTTAAGTTGGAAGGTAAAGTTTTGACGATACAAGTACCTAGTTTATTCTTCTATGAATGGCTCGAAGAGCACTATGTTGGCTTGCTCAGGAAAACCGTTAAAAAGCAATTGGGAGATGAAGGCCGGCTTGAGTATAATATTGTGGTGGATAAGTCTTCCAACAGCGGCTCTCCATACACCACGAATATCCCAAGTAATGGAAATGGGGCAGAAGCAAAAAAGCAATCCATGCCCATTCCTGTATCTATCAATAAGGATATTAAGAACCCATTCATCATACCGGGCCTCAAAAAATTGAATGTAGATCCTCAGTTAAATGCCAATTATACTTTTGAGAATTACATAGAAGGGGATTGCAACCGCCTCGCACGTTCTGCCGGTTATGCCGTTGCAGCAAAGCCGGGTGGCACCTCATTTAATCCTTTAATGATTTATGGAGGCGTAGGTCTAGGTAAAACGCACCTTGCGCAGGCCATAGGGAACGAGATCAAAAAAAATATGCCCGATAAACTGGTGATCTATGTTTCCTGCGAGAAATTTTGCCAGCAATTTGTCGATTCCTTAAAGAACAACACGATTAATGATTTTGTGAATTTTTATCAGGCAATGGATGTCATCATTATGGACGACGTACACAACTTTGCGGGTAAAGAGAAAACACAGGATATATTCTTTCACATCTTCAATCACTTACATCAATCCGGAAAGCAGGTGATCTTATCTTCTGATAAAGCACCTAAAGATCTGGCCGGTTTAGAAGAGCGCTTATTGAGCAGATTTAAATGGGGACTTTCTGCAGATCTGCAGGTGCCCGACCTGGAAACCAGAATAGCCATTCTTAGAAAGAAAATGTACGCCGATGGCATTGAACTCCCTGCCGAAGTAGTAGAGTATGTTGCACATAATATAGATAATAATGTCCGGGAACTGGAGGGAGCTATGGTATCCTTACTAGCACAATCTACATTAAATAAAAAAGACATTGACCTTGCCCTGGCCAAGCAAATGTTAAAAAACTTCATCAAGAATACCTCAAAAGAGATCTCGATGGAGTACATTCAGAAACTGGTATGTGAATATTTTGAAGTACCGGTGGATATGGTCAAATCGCAGACCCGTAAACGGGAGATCGTTCAAGCCCGGCAGATCTCTATGTACCTTTCGAAGAGCCATACTAAGTCATCCTTAAAAACAATCGGAGCTTTCTTTGGAGGAAGGGATCATTCAACAGTTATTTATGCCTGCCAAACCGTAGAAGATCTGATTGATACGGATAAAAAGTTTAAAGGATATGTGCACGACATCCAGAAGAAACTGAAGATGAGCTAAGGCTCTTCCAGTTTCATTAAACCGTAGAACAAAGCCGCACAATGCAATGCCTGATCAATTTTATTGTCTTTAAGTAGCTGTTTAACCTCCCCGACCGTATATTCCTCTACATTAAGGATCTCATGTTCGTCCAAATGCTGTGCATGTGTTTTTATCCCTCCTTTTAGCAGATAAGTATAGGTAACATTGTTAGCGGTAGCCGGATTTGGGTAAAGTGTTGCGATCAGTTCCGCACTTTTAAAAGAGTAACCGGTTTCTTCCAGTAGCTCTCTTCTGATCGCAAATTCAGGTAGTTCATCCCCATCCATGACACCGCCAGGGATTTCTAAAGAAACAATATCAGCCGCATGGCGGTACTGCCGTACCAAAATCAGCTTATGATCTGCTGTGAGTGCGATTGCATTTACCCAGTTTGGATATTCCAGAACATAGTAATCATCTTTTATGCTTCCATTTTGCAGCTTGCAGGTGTCTACTCTAAGTGTTGCCCATTTTTCTTTCACCAGATACCTTGATGAAAGCTTTTCCCATTTTAATATTTCCATCTGAAAGTATAATTACCAGCTTCCGCTACTTCCACCACCGCCAAAGCTTCCGCCACCAAAGCCGCCAAAGCCACCACCGCCGCTGCTTCCACCACCCCAGCCACCGCCTCCGGAACTTCTTCCGCCGCCCAGTAGCATGCTCCAGAAAAGTGCATTAGCCACACCGCGTCCGCCTATGATCTGGCCACCACCGCCGTGACCGCCACCTCTTCTTAGTAAAATGATCACTACGATCACAATAATGATCACAATGAAGACGGCGGATCCACCCTTGCCATTTCTGGTAACTTTAGACTTATCGTTTTTATATTCGCCCTTTGTTACACTGATAATCGCATCGGTACCTGCATCCAGCCCTCCAAAATAATCACCTGCCTTAAAATGTGGTTTAATGTCGTTATCTATAATACGCCTGGTATACATATCCGGCAACACGCCTTCCACACCATATCCCGTTTGGATAGAAATTTTCCGGTCGCCAAGCGCGACAACAATCATTACGCCGTTGTCTTTGCCCTTTGTACCTACACCCCATTTTCTGCCCAGCTCCAGCGCATACTCGTTGATGTCGTACTCGCCAACCGACTTAAGTACCGCAATAGCCACCTGTATGGATGTTGAATCATCAAAAGCAACCAGTTTTTGTTCGAGGTGTTGGATTTGTTCTGCTGAAAGTGTTCCTGTGTAATCATTAACCAGCTTATTTGGCTTTGCAGGGAAATCCTGAGCAAAGCCGGCAGCCGAAAGGATGATCAGTAATAAGGCTATGATTGTTTTTCTCATTGCCTAACTCGTTTTGTTTTGATCCATAAAAATAATATCATTTGGAAGTTCATTGATATCGTCACCTTCAAAGGGAAAAAATAGGGCCAGTTTTTCGCCTGCCAGCACAATGCCGGCGATTATTCCCTGCACAATATTCCCGCTTGAAAAGTGTGCCTTCATCGCTATTTGTGTTGTTTCCCAGAAATCCGGTGGTACGACCTTGTTAATGCCGCTATCGCCAATGATGGCAAATTTATGGTCCGCATAAGCCAGGTAAATCAGCACACCATTATGTTTTACTGTTTTATCCATGCCTAGTTTCGAAAAATAAGTGGTGGCTCTTTCAAAAGCATCGCCATCGCAGTGCTTGTCAACAGCTATTCTAATCTCGCCAGACGTAGCTTTTTCAGCTTCTGAAATTGCATTTGCAATAAGCTCCTGGTCTTGTTCTGTAAATATGCCCATGGTAGGATTACTCAATATGAATAAGGGTAATGGATGTTTAACTACTAAAACATGCCATTACCCCTAAATGTTGTTCGGTATATTAAAATTGTACCTTTGGCGCTTTTTCTGCACCTGCCTCTGCTTTAAAGCCCGTTTTCTGACTGAATCCAAATATGCCTGCAGTAAGATTGTTAGGGAACGATCTTATTTTGGTATTGTAGGTCTGTATGGACTCATTAAAATCTTTACGCGCAACAGCGATCCTATTTTCCGTTCCGGCCAATTCTGCAGAGACGTCTCTGAACTGTTCTGTAGCTTTTAGCTGAGGGTAATTTTCCGTTACCATTAATAAGCGGCCAAGCGCCTGGCTGACCTGGCCTTGCGCAGCCTGAAATTTTTCGATATTTTCTGGTGTTAGTTTATCCGGGTCAACAGTTACCTGGGTAGCTTTTGCCCTGGCTTCGGTTACCTGGGTGAGGGTACTTTGCTCAAATTTTGCAGCACCCTTAACGGTATTTACTAAATTAGGTATCAAATCGGAACGGCGTTGATACTGAGTCTCTACCTGATTCCATTTTGCTTTTACATCTTCGTCAAGTTTAACCATAGTGTTATAGCCACATCCGCTCATTGTTACAATCAGCGCCAAGACACCTACTATTGCCAATACTGTTTTTTTCATTTTCTTTTCTTTTTAGTTTTAATGATTTGCCTGCGCAACCTTGTTTGTTTTTTAGTTCTTTTTAAACGGTTACTGCCGGCTCACCTTACAATAAGTGTTAATTTACACATTAGAACTCAATTTCCGTACCTTTGTTACAAGTTCAGGATAAAAACCTGACAACACTATGCAAAAAGACATTGAAATTACCATGGCTCCCGAGGATATGGAGTCTCTGGCTATCCTTAGAAAACAGCTTTCAACTGCCTTAAAAATAGATCTAACCCGCATTAAAGGGCACGAGATTCTTAAGCGCTCCATCGATGCGAGGTCACGAAACGTAATATATCGGTTACAGGTAAAGGTATTTATTGACGAGATCCCTTTGACAGGGATTTTTAATGTCGACTATCAAAATGTCAGTAAGGGTAAGCCCGTCATAATTGTAGGTGCAGGTCCGGCAGGGTTGTTTGCCGCCTTACAGTGTATAGAAAATGGGCTTAAGCCAATCGTTTTAGAGCGAGGAAAAGATGTAAAACAGCGAAGGAGGGATCTTGCAGCCATTAACAAGGAAGGGATAGTAAACACGGAGTCCAATTATTGTTATGGTGAAGGGGGAGCCGGAACCTATTCGGATGGAAAACTGTATACCCGGTCCAACAAGCGTGGAGACATTAACAAAGTACTGCAAACTTTTGTGCAACATGGTGCCACGGGAGACATTTTAATTGATGCCCGCCCTCATATAGGTACCAATAAGTTGCCACATATCATAACTGCCATAAAGGAAAGTATTTTAAACGCCGGTGGGGAAGTGCATTTTGATCAGAAAGTTACAGATATACTGATCGATTTTGGAAAAGTGAAGGGAGTAGAGGTCAATGATGAAAACCGTTGGCAAGCTGAAGCGGTGATCCTGGCTACAGGGCATTCTGCACGTGATGTCTACGAGCTGCTTAATCGAAAGGGGATTTTGCTGGAAGCGAAGCCCTTTGCCTTAGGGGTTAGAATAGAACATCCACAGGCCACCATCGATGCGGCGCAATATCATTGTGATATCCGGAGTGAATTTTTGCCGCCAGCTTATTATAGCCTGGTAGAGCAGGTTGGCAGCAGGGGAGTGTTTTCATTTTGCATGTGTCCTGGTGGTATCATTGCGCCTTGTGCTACGTATGAGAACGAAATCGTGGTCAATGGCTGGTCGCCCTCAAAAAGAAATAATCCTTTTGCGAATTCCGGAACGGTAGTTCAGATTACTTTAGACGATGTGAAAGGTGATGATCCTTTAAGGATGATGCGCTTTCAGGCAAAGGTAGAGCAAGCTGCTTTTCAATTAGGAGGAGGAAAGTTAGTTGCCCCTGCACAGCGGATGGTTGATTTTGTGGATGGCAAACTGTCTGCTGATCTGCCCAGGAATTCGTACTTGCCCGGTACAAAAAGTGCCATGCTTAAAGACATTTTGCCTGGCTTTGTCGCCTCAAGTTTGAAAAGTGCCTTGCCGGTGTTTGGGGAAAAGATGAAAGGCTACTATACGAACGAGGCAATTCTGGTTGGTGTGGAGAGCAGGAGTTCTTCTCCTGTACGTATTCCGAGAGACAGAGATACATATCAGCATCCAACGGTTTCGGGCTTGTTCCCATGTGCAGAAGGAGCGGGCTATGCGGGTGGAATTGTATCTGCAGCAATTGATGGTATTAATTGCGCCAACGCCGTGTTAAAGGCCGTTTACTGAAACAGATTGGGGTTCATATTGTTATCCTATAATGAACTGGTTGTCGTAGACAATTGAGATCTAACGCAGCTAGAGTTAATCATTTAAAATAAACCTGTTATATAAAAACCGTAAGATTTTGAAAAAGACATTAATCATAGGTGCAACTCCAAATTCGGGGCGATACGCTTATCTTGCTGCCCAGATGCTGACCGCTAAAGGCCATGACATAGTTAACGTGGGCATAAAAAAGGGAATGGTTGCAGGTGTAGAAATTGAAAAGCCGGGTGCTATCCATAAGGATATTGATACAGTAACCTTATACATAGGCCCTCATCTACAAGATCAGTACTACAACTATATTCTGGAAACCAAACCTAAACGTGTTGTTTTTAACCCGGGAACTGAGAATATGGAGCTACAGACTTTACTGGAGGCAAATGGAATAGAGCCAGTTGAAGCATGCACATTGGTATTATTGTCTACCGGGCAGTATTAATTTCTGATTGATTTTTTAGATAGGTCCTTATGATAGAGATATTATAGGGGCTTTTTATTTAGTCTCCTTGACAGTATTACTTATAGAAGAGCAATAAGGATGAGATAGAACGCGAATAGGATAGAAGTCTAAATGCCCTATAGGTACTTAGGGTCTGGTTGCTCACAAGTTTATGCATTCTTCACACTTTGCTCACAGCTCCTTCACATAAAAGTCACAAACAGGTACCTTTTTGTGAACCAAGTGTGACTTATGTGTGAACTATGTGAGCAGAAGCCTTGCCAGTGTCCTTTTCTGGCCTAAGGCTGGCCGGAGCGGGAGCGTGACAGATAATAAAATATGGACCTATGCTTAATGGTTAGCCTCTATTATGCTTCTCCCAAGATACGATTTTTTGATGGGCTATTTTTTTTCTATTTGAAGTATAGGGAGTTAGGGAAAATGTCTAACTAATCTGATCTTAATGTTTTGCAGAGACATATAATTTTCCTACTTTTGCAACCCGCTTCGGAGGAAGGGAGAACGTTGAGAAAAG
>CAMLDJ010000299.1 GCA_946478755.1 uncultured Pedobacter sp.
CCGCTCGATTTTCCGTTTACTGTTCCTGGGAGGTATGAAGTAATAAACTGATTTTTTTTATACTTTTGACCGAATGAAGCTAAGCAAATTTCTTTTTTTTCTAATATTTATCCTATCCGCATCAGTTGCATTAGCCCAGAGCAGCTCCGAACTTAAAAGAAAAAAGGCCGCCATACAACGGGAGATTGAGTTATTGCAGCGAAATCTGAATAAAACTGCGAATAACAAAAAGTTAACGTTAAGCCAGATCAGAGCCTTAAATAAAAAGATTAGCTTAATGCAGAATAAGATCGAGGTTATTAATTCTGAGATTAAAAACCTGGATAACCAGATCCATGAAAATACCAATACGGTGATCAACCTGAAAGGGCAGCTGGGCCAGCTGAAAAAGGAATATGCAGCTATGATCAGATTTGCACAGCGTAATAAAAATGCCTATGATAAAATGATGTTCATTTTTGCGGCAAAAGATTTTAACCAGGCCTATAAGCGGATTAAGTACTTACAACAATTTGGGCAATATCGGAAAAAGCAAGCTGGATATATCCAGGGAACACAGAAAGATCTGAACTATAAGATTGTTATTTTAGATAAAAACCTAAAAGAGAAAAGTAGTCTTTTGCATGAGCAGGAGAACGAAAAGGATAAGCTTGGCAAGAACAAAAACAAGCAGGCAGCGGTATTAAACAAGTATAGTAAGCAGGAAAAGAAATATAGGCAGGATATCGCAACACGTAAAAGAAAACAGGCACAGCTGGACAGAAGTATCCGTGCAGCAATTGTGCGTGAAATTGAACTGGAGCGGAGGCGTGCGGAAGAGGCCGCAAGAGTAGCTGCGGCAAAAGCCGCTGCTGCAGCAAAAGCTGCCGCTGCAAAGGCTAAAGCGGAAAATAAGCCTGCCCCTGCTGCCGCAGCTCCTGTGGCAAAACCCAAAGCAAACAGCAGTGGCTACCTTGCGGCCACTCCGGAAGCGGCACGACTTTCGACCGCCTTTGAAAGTAACCGCGGGTCCTTGCCATGGCCGGTATCCGCTGGCTCAATTACGGAGACTTTCGGCAGGCATAAGGAAGGGCAGGCAAGTTACAACAATGCCGGTGTAACCATTCAAACAGCAGAAGGTGCTGCGGTAAGGGCCGTCTTTAATGGTAAAGTAAGTAAAGTAGGCAATGCATTGGGCCGATATTATGTGCTCATCAAGCACGGTCAGTTCTTCACGGTATATCAGAACCTGAGGACGGTGAGTGTAAGCGCAGGTGATAATGTCACCACAAAACAAACTATAGGAACCGTAGCTTCCTCAGGAGATATGCCCGAACTGCAATTCCAGATTTACAGGGGAGCTGTAGCACAAAATCCTGCATCCTGGATAGCTAAATAAACTATTGCGATTAAATGATTATATTTGTTGTAAAGAAGTAAAAATAAGGATTAAGATGTATACAGGCACGTTAGTGGAAATCTTTAATATGGGCAGTGGTGAGATTATGCTTATTCTCGCCGTGGTACTTTTGTTATTTGGAGGTAAAAAATTGCCTGAACTGGCGCGGGGACTTGGAAAAGGTTTGAGAGATTTTAAGGACGCCTCTGAAGGTGTTAAGCGTGAAATTCACAGAAACATTAACGCCGTAGGTATTACGGATGAAATTAATGAGTTTAAATCCGCTATCAACGATACGGATAACAGCAGACACCACGCCTACGATTATTCAGATGGGCAGGCGGCTCATACAGAAGATTCAAATTGGTCGGCAACAAATGATGGCGGCAATGAAACAGGAACTGATCACAGCACCAGTGGAAATGCGGAACAGGTGGAGCCCGTTGCGGACGTTAAACATGCAGATCATAACGAGCACACAAAAATAGAAGCAGATAAAACTAAACTTTAACTAAAATATCATGTTTGACACAACAATATTAGCATTTGGATTAGGCGGCGGAGAGATTGCCATCATAGTTGTAATTGTATTACTGCTTTTTGGAGGTAAAAAAATTCCCGAATTAATGCGTGGCCTTGGAAAAGGAATAAAAGAATTTAAAGACGGGAAAGATGGTACTGATGATACTGTTGAACAGCATCCTAACACTCCTAATAAACCACTATAGGTTTTAAGAACCCGATTTTTTAATTAATGTATTCCTGAAGTTTGAAGAAGTATACCTCCTTAAAAGAGATACAGACGCTTATTGAGCAGAAAAAGCTCAGTTTGCCTGAGTTATTAGCACATTATTTTAAGCAAATAGAACAACATAAGCACCTCAATGCGTTTAATGAGGTGTTTTTTTATTCTGCGACCGATCAGGCTAAGCTTGTGCAGGAAAAGATAGAAGCCGGAACTGCGGGAAAGCTGGCAGGAATGGTGATCGGCATAAAGGATAATATCTGTTATAAGGATCATAAGGTGACAGCTTCCTCTAAAATGCTGGAAAACTTTGTCTCTCCCTATTCAGCTACCGTTGTAGAAAGGCTCATCAGTGCAGATGCCGTAATCATTGGCAGGCTGAACTGTGATGAGTTTGCTATGGGTGGATCTAACGAAACTTCTTACTATGGTGCAGTGAAGAATGCGGCGGACCATGAAAAGGTAGCCGGTGGTTCTTCAGGCGGTTCAGCCGTTGCTGTCCAGTCCGATATGTGCCTCTCTGCTTTGGGTACAGATACCGGAGGCTCCGTGAGGCAGCCTGCTGCTTTTTGCGGATGTATCGGTTTGAAGCCTACTTATGGTAGGATTTCAAGGTATGGAGTGATCGCTTATGCTTCTTCATTCGATCAGGTAGGTACCATCACTTCATCTGTCGCTGATGCTGCAGTCTTATTAGAAGTATTGGCCGGAGCAGATGAACACGATAGCACAGTTTCCAAACATCCTGTGGCGGAGTATTTAGATGGCCTGAAAAACATTACACCTAAAAGAATTGCCGTTTTAAAAGAGACCCTGGAAAGCGAAGCGCTTGATCAGGATATAAAAGACGCCATATTCGAAACAATTGAAGAGCTGAAAAGACAAGGACATACGGTAGAATATGTATCATTTGATTTGCTGGATTATCTGGTGCCAGCTTATTATGTGCTGACTACTGCAGAGGCTTCTTCCAACTTGTCTCGATACGATGGAGTTCATTATGGACACCGTAACCTGGACGCGTCAAATTTAAATGAATTATATAAGTTGTCCCGCGCCGAAGGCTTCGGGGAAGAAGTGAAGCGCCGCATTTTGCTCGGTACATTTGTTTTGAGCGCGGGTTATTACGATGCTTATTATCAAAAAGCTCAGCAGGTAAGAAGGCTTATCAGGGAAAAAATGGAAAAACTGCTGAGTAATTTTGACATGGTAGTCAGCCCTGTAACGCCAACACCGGCATTTAAGATTGGGGAAAACATAGATGATCCGCTGGTCATGTATATGGCAGATATCTTCACTGTATTGGCATCTTTGACAGGAATTCCGGCAATCGCTGTTCCCTTGGGCAATAATGTTGCTGGTTTACCGTTAAGTATACAATTAATGGCCCGTCATTTTGGGGAGCAGGAGCTTTTATCTTTAGCCCATGCTTTTTTGAGCAAAAAAAATGCAGAGACATTAACCAACCAGGCAAACTAAACCACACCGCTTTATTTTACTGCCTGTAATAGATTTTATTAACCGATAAAAAGGAAATAATTTGCCTATGAAGATCAAAGTATACTTTGTATCCGTTTGTGTTTTAGCGCTAACAGGCTTTTCGACAGCAGCACAACAACTGTCAAAATTAGCCATAACCGACACGACCTATGTTCCTGTCGTGGATGAGACCTCAACTTTTCATAATCACAATTATAAATATAAGGCCAGGTTGGATTCTATTCAGCAAATAGTCCCCCTATCCTATAATGAACATGTGCAGAAGTACATAGACATTTATGCCGGTCGTAAGGATATGATGGGCAAAATGCTTGGTCTTTCTGGCTATTACTTTCCGATCTTCGAAAGGGCACTTAAAAGCTACAATATTCCCGAAGAGATTAAATACCTCCCCATAATTGAGTCTTCTATGAACCCTCATGCGGTATCAAGGGTTGGTGCTACGGGTTTATGGCAGTTTATGTTTGCAACAGCTAAGGGCTACGGGCTACATATGGACAATTTTGTTGATGAGCGCAAAGATCCTATAGAAGCAAGTTATGCTGCTGCGGCTTATTTCAGAGATGCCTACGAGGAGTTGGGTGACTGGCTTCTGGCTATTGCCGCTTATAATTGTGGAAGGGGTAATGTTAACCGTGCAATTGCAAAAGCTGACTCAAGAGATTTTTGGGAAATCAGACGCTTCCTTCCAATGGAAACCCGTAATTATGTCCCAGCCTTTATTGCCGCAGTGTATGTGATGAACTATCCCGAAGACCATCAGATCAAAGCACAGAAAGCAGCTTTTCTTAAAAATACGGATATCATTGAGGTCAGTCGCTCCCTTTCTCTGTCATCCCTCGCAGCTGCTTTGAACACAGACCTTGAGGAATTGTGCAGCTTGAATCCTTCCTATAAGAAGAAGATTGTAAACGGTACAGCGCTTGCTCCAAAGCGGGTGATTTTGCCAAAGGTAAGTTTGGCCAGTTTTACACGGGTTTACCAATTGCTGAACGACGATCCGGAGGTAGGTCAACAACTCGTGCTGGCTTCAAATGATGGTGCTGCATTGCGGGACGTGAAAGCAGCAAGCAGAACTTCCATTTCTTACCATAAGGTTTTGCCAGGACAGAACCTAATTAGCATTGCCGATAAATACCATGTTGAAGTACAGGATCTGAAAGTATGGAACAACTTAAAAAGTTCATCAATAGTTCCGGGACAGCGTTTGAAAATCTATCAGCACGTAGAAGAAAAACATGCTGCAATTCCGACAAAAGGCTAATGGTATCCCCATTTAGGCCTGCCCTAAAATTAAATTTTAACTGTTGTTTTTTATTTATGGCTGTCAAAAGAATTGTAACTTTAGCCCCTTAGATATAAGATCATTGATGAGTAAGATTAACAGGAAGCAAGATGCATTAGATTACCACTCGCACGGGCGACCGGGAAAAATTCAGGTGATACCAACCAAACCAACAAATTCCCAAAGGGATCTGGCGCTTGCTTATTCACCGGGAGTTGCAGAACCCTGTTTAAAAATAGCCGAAAATACAGAAGATGTTTATAAATACACCGCCAAAGGTAATCTGGTAGCCGTAATCAGCAACGGTACTGCTGTTTTAGGTTTGGGCAATATTGGTCCGGAAGCAGGTAAGCCGGTAATGGAGGGTAAAGGACTGCTATTTAAAATATTTGCTGATATTGATGTTTTCGATCTTGAACTGGATACGACAAACGTTGATGACTTTGTTAAAATTGTAAAAGCACTTGAACCTACTTTTGGTGGGGTCAATTTAGAAGATATTAAGGCACCTGAGTGCTTTGAAATAGAGCGTCGGCTGAAGGAAGAAATGAAGATTCCTGTCATGCACGACGATCAGCACGGTACCGCGATTATTTCTGCCGCAGCATTGTTAAATGCCTGCGAACTGCAGAAAAAGAAAATGGACAAGATCAAAATTGTCGTGAATGGTGCAGGTGCTGCCGCGATTTCATGCTCCCGTTTATATGTTTCTTTAGGAGCAAAAAAAGAAAACATTGTGATGTGCGATCGTTCCGGTGTGATTAGAAACACCCGGGAACATCTGGATGCCATAAAAGCGGAATTCGCAACTTCAAGAAAATTGAATACGCTTGAAGAAGCCATGAAAGACTCAGATGTATTTATCGGCTTATCGTCGGCAGATTGTGTGACAGAAAACATGCTGAAATCGATGGCCAAAAATCCGATTGTGTTTGCTATGGCGAATCCTAATCCAGAAATCGCCTATGAACTCGCTATTAAATCTCGCAAGGACATCATTATGGCAACAGGTCGCTCTGACTATCCGAACCAGGTAAATAACGTGCTTGGCTTCCCATATATTTTTAGGGGGGGTCTTGATGTAAGGGCAACAGCTATCAATGAAGAAATGAAAATTGCTGCGGTCCGGGCTATCGCTGAGCTGGCTAAAAAATCGGTTCCTGAGGCGGTGAATATGGCCTATAATGAAAAGAACATCAAGTTTGGCAAGGAGTACATCATTCCGAAACCAATGGATGTGAGGCTGATGACGAATGTTTCGACGGCAGTAGCCAAAGCTGCAATTGCATCTGGTGTGGCACGCAGGGTAATTACCGATTGGGATGCTTATGTGGAAGAGCTGAAACAAAGACTTGGAATGGATGATGCCATTATGCGTGCGATTACGAATAAGGCAAAATCTGATCCTAAACGTGTTGTGTTTGCGGAGGCGGATCACTATAAAGTTTTAAAGGCTGCCCAGATCGTTAAAGACGAAAATATCGCCATTCCGATTTTACTTGGAAATCAGGAAGTAATTGAACGGATCATTGCCGAAAGTGCCCTGGACCTGGAAGGGGTAGCCATTATTGATCCATTCAAGGAGCCTGAGCAGATGCAGAAATATGGGAAGTACCTGTATGAAAAAAGACAGAGAAGAGGACTGACCCTATTTGAAGCGACGAAATTAATGCGCGACCGGAATTACTTCGGCGCATCTATGGTGGAATTCGGTGAAGCTGATGCCATGATTTCTGGCCTGACAAGAAATTATGTTTCAACCATTAAGCCTGCTTTACAGGTGATTGGTACTG
>CAMLDJ010000300.1 GCA_946478755.1 uncultured Pedobacter sp.
CTGTTTCTGCTGAACAGCAAATGCAAAATGAAAGCAACAATAAACAATACAACAAACGGGAATACGCCTATAATTCTTTCGTACGTTCATTTGCCTTGCCTGAGACAGCAGACGATGCACAAATAGATGCCAAATATGCCGATGGAATCTTAGATATCGCTGTCGGAAAAAAAGAAGAAGCGAAACAGCAGGCGCGCCAGATCGAAATTAAATAAGCTTAAAGGCTTGTCAACTTGCGCATGGCCGGCTTTACCACATGAGGGGCGGATACCACCAGAAGATGGTGATCCGCCTTCTTTTTTATCGAGCAGATCTACATCATTTTGAGGTCAGCCCCTTAACCATTTCCGGCAACACATCAAAAACAGGATCACAGCTGCGCACCGGTAAAAACTTTTCGGATTCAAATTAGTTATCTTGATATGAAGGCTTCAGTAAAAAGAATTATTATTGTTGGCGGAGGTTTTGCCGGATTGAACCTGGCCAATAAACTGGCAAATCATCATGCCTATCACCTGACCATGGTGGATAAGAACAATTACCATTTTTTTCCCCCGCTTTTGTATCAGGTATCTACGGCATTCATTGAAGCCTCAAACATCAGTTATCCCTTTCGTCGTATGTTTCAGGGCAAGGGCAACCTGCACTTCCATATGGGGGAATTGTTACATATTAACCTCGCTGCCAACACGATTGATACCTCGACCGGAACCCTGACTTACGATTACCTGGTCTTGGCAATGGGCACAGAGAGCAACTATTTTGGGCTGGAGAACGTCAGGCAAGAAGCAATGCCGATGAAGACTATTGACGATGCACTGCAACTACGAAACCATGTTTTGCTGAGATTGGAGGAAGCAGCACGTTCAAGGGATGTAAGGGAAAAAGAAAAACTCAGGAATATAGTCATTGCCGGCGGCGGACCTACAGGCGTGGAAATTGCTGGTATGCTCGCGGAAATGGGCAGCCACATCATTAATAAAGATTATCCAACTGCCAGAAAAGGCATCGGTAAGATCTACCTGGTGGATGCCTCGGAAACCCTGCTGTCCCCGATGAGCAAAAAATCACAGGAGGAAGCCTATAAAGTATTAAGAAAGCTTGGTGTTAACATTTTACTCAATACGGCTGTCAAGGATTACCTGGACAATAAGGTGCTGCTTAGCAACGGAAATAGCATAACGACCGCTACCTTAATCTGGGCTTCCGGTGTAATTGCCAGGGAGGCTCCAGGCTTACCAGCGGAAGTTATTGCCCCTGGGCGAAGAATTATGGTGGACGAATATAATAAAGTCGCCGGTTTGGAGAACGTATTTGCCATCGGAGATTTATGTATGCAGCAAACCGACTCGAACTATCCCAACGGCCATCCGCAGCTGGCCCAGGTTGCCATCCAACAGGGCACCTTGCTGGCCAAAAACTTCCGGGATATGGCAGCAGGAAAACCGCTTCGTGCGTTTAAATACAAGAATAAGGGCAGCATGGCGATTATTGCAAAATATAAAGCAGTCGTCGACCTCCCCAAGGGATTTTTTAAAGGATTTCTGGCCTGGCTGGTCTGGCTGTTCATCCACATCATCCCAATCGCAGGATACAGGAACAAATTCATGCTCGGATTCAACTGGTTCTGGAGCTTTGTGACCAATGATCCTACCTTAAGGCTGATCATTCGCCCGGAGAAAAAGTCGGAGACCTGACCGCTGCTTCCCTGGCTTCAACATGTATTATGCAAATTGATTTATCCAGGTCGCCTGTTTGATTTCAAACCAATGGCAGGCTATGCCTTCATATTCAAGTTGGCCGGTGATTTTTAATCCTGACTTTAACAATGCATTCCTGGACGCGTTGTTTTCAACGTTGGCCAGGGCATACACCCCCTCAAGCTGCAGTTCTTCAAAGGCATACTTCAAACTGGCTTTTGCCGACTCCGTAGCCAACCCCTGGCCCCAGAATTTCCTCAGCAACCTGTACCCTACCTCATAAAAATTTATCCGGCCGTTTACCTCATCAGTCCGATACTTCAGTCCGCCCCAGCCGGCAAATTGTTTTGTTCGTTTATCTACAATTGCCCAGCGGCCTATGCCGTAATCCAGATACTGCTGCCTGATATATTCGATGTTTTCGACCGCCTGATCAATCGTCTTAATTGGAGATTTGCCCAGATAAGTATGCACTTCCGGATCCGCGTCCATTTCAAACATGGCCGCGGCATCATCCAAAACAATCTCTCTCAGTATAATCCGGTCTGTTTCCGCATAAATTCTCATAAAGGCATTTCCTTTTGCCTCTAAAGTTAAACAAAAACAGCGGTTTGATAATGCCGCTGACGCTTTGCCAGCAGCATTTCAATCTGGTCGACTAAATCAAACAGGTCAAATGGCTTTGGGACGAAAGCGTCACAGCCGTAATTTCCGAGCGACAACATTACTTTTGGAAAAGCAGAGTAGATGATCACTGGTATGTGCCTTGTTTCCTGATGTTTTTTGATCTGGCTGCAAAGCTCTCCTCCGTTAATTTTGGGGAGCAGGTAATCCAGCAGGACGATGTCGGGATTAAACTGCTCAGTAAGTTGCAAAATGTCTTCGCTACCGGAAAACGTGCGCACAATATAGCCTGTAGAATGGAAAAATTCTACCAGGATCTCGGCCAGCGAATGATCGTCTTCAATAACCAGGATTTTAGGCGCTTTTAGCGGAAATGAAATTTTTCGGACCGGAGTCTGCGTGAGTAAATTCATAAAAAAAATAAAATGGTGACTCTGCAAAATTAAGAGAAGGAATAAAACGAAAAGTACGCTTAAATACGTGTTTTTATATCGGATTATACGCATCCTCTGTGCGCATAACACCTATGTGCACAGTCGATTGCCAAGGCATGCTTATACCCTGCAAGTTTAAAGCTGGACAACAACAAGTATTTTTCAGCCCGCTGTAGCCAATATTGTCATCGGAACAAACGTTAAATAAAATTGTTAATTAATAAATAATCCGGATGGGAACGTAAAATTCAGTTTATATTTGCCTCTTAATTCGGCTTTGTGTATTAAACGATATGAAACGATCAGAACTTCAACAAGAAATTAATGTGTATGCAGCGCGGGAAACCAAACTAAACGACGACATTACAGAACAAAACCGCCTTATTGCCAAGTTGCGGCTTGCTGAAGAAAAGAGCGCAATACTTAACGCCATTATTGATTCGACTGACGATGCAATTATCAGTAAAGACCTCGACGGCATCATTACGAGCTGGAACTCGGCAGCGCAAAGAATATTCGGGTATACGCCAGCGGAGATCGTAGGACAGCCAGTTCTGAAACTGATTCCTGCCGACCGCCAGGAAGAAGAGCCAAAGATCCTGGCTCAGCTTAGAAAAGGGCAAAGGGTAGATCATTTTGAGACCAAAAGGCGAACGAAAGCGGGTAAAATAATAGAGGTATCCCTAAGCATGTCACTCATAAAAGATGAAGGGGGAAACATCATCGGTATTTCTAAAATTGCGAGGGACATTACTGAACAGAAACAGGCCGGAGAGAAGACCGCCATGCTGGCTGCAATAATCGAGTCTACCGATGACGTCGTCATCAGTAAAAATCTCAATGGCATCGTAACTAGCTGGAACCCTGCCGCTCAACGGATATTTGGTTATTCTCCTGAAGAGATGATTGGAGAATCTATTCTGAAATTGATCCCGGACGACCGGAAGGAAGAGGAGCCAAAAATCCTGGCACAACTGGCCAAAGGGGAAAAAGTAGACCATTTTGAAACCAAAAGGATAACTAAAGCGGGTAAACTGATCGATGTATCACTGACCATTTCCCCGGTAAAAGATAAACGTGGTAATATCATTGGCGTCTCCAAAATCGCCAAGGATATTACCGATAAAAAGCTGGAGGAACAGCGAAAGAACGACTTCATTGCCATAGTGAGCCATGAGTTGAAGACTCCCCTTACCTCTATAAAATCTTACATCCAGCTGCTGCTGGTAAAAGCAAAAAAAGAAACAGATAACTTCCAGATCAATGCGCTGACAAGGGCCGAAACTCAGGTTAAAAAAATGGTAAATATGATCCATGACTTCCTGAATGTTTCGAGGCTTGAACAGGGCGGTATCCGTATGGAAAAACGAATGGTCGACTTATCAGAAATTATCCGCCAGGTGATTGGGGAGGGTAAGTTCTTGTCGCCGGCCCACACCTTTGAATTCCAGTGCCAGGAAGCGATACAGGTATTTGCAGATGGAGACAAAATCGAGCTGGTGCTCAGCAACCTGATCAGTAACGCCATTAAATACGCTCCCGGCGGCGGCAGAATTGTGGTCAATTGTACAAAGGTTAATAAAAAAATAAGAATTGCAATTAGCGACGAAGGCATAGGTATTCATCCAGAGGATCAGAAACACCTGTTCAAGCGCTTTTACAGGGTTAAAGATACGGACACGAACATCACAGGCTTTGGTATAGGATTATACCTTACTGCAGAAATATTACGGATGCATGATGCTGAAATATCCGTTAAAAGCGAACCGGGTCATGGCTCAGAATTCTCCTTTCTATTGGACACCGTCGACATCTGATCATGCGGTCATCAACTTTCTTTGTCGTACACTAAATTAAACATCAATTCGTGTAAACTAAAAACCCAGGAATTTGTTCTTTCTGTACATAATCTATGACACGTATGGACAGCAAATTGACAGACACATTAGTGGCTAACTTAAAGGAACTGAGCTTTAAGCCAACAGGAAAAGAAAACATAGACCAGGGTGAGCGGCTGATCTCGGCTTTGGCAGGAAGCTACCTTCTCTATAAGAGTTTGAAAAACATCATTAAACACCCTTTTTTAAGCTTACATGGGATGGCTGCAAGTGGACTGTTGCTGTATCGTGGCGCTACCGGGGTATGTCCGGTATACCAACAGCTGGGAAAAGACACGACTGATCCCCAGGCGATCAACATCAGTGAAGATATTGTTGTTAATGCGCCGAAAGATAAAGTTTACGCTTTCTGGAGAGACCTCTCCAACCTTCCAAAATTTATGACCCATCTTAAAAGTGTGGAAGAGCTGGACGGCGAAACCTCTGTATGGAAAGCCAATATTCCGGGTGGATTAGTAGACTTACACTGGAATGCCCGCATTACAAGAGAAGATGAGGGTAATTATCTGGGTTGGCAGTCTGTAGAGCATTCTATGATTGACAATGCCGGAAAAGTGGAATTCCAGGAAACCCTTAGCGGTACAGGGACAGAAATCCATGTAGAGATCGACTATTTCCCACCCGCCGGAAGTGTTGGAAGAGGAATTACCCTTCTTTTTAACGGCATGTTTGAAAAGATGATCCTGCAGGATATTCAGAATTTTAAAAAATATGTGGAGGCGGAGGATTTTAAACGCTATGCAGGATTAAGCTTTTAAAGAACAGTCAGCCTCTCGTAGCCGCTTAGGTTGACGATTTACACGCGTAGCAGCATTTGATCACACCGGAGTTAAATTGCTCCGTATGGGTTAATTTCATGGAGGAGCCTTGCTCAGTCAATGCCCACGAGCGTGCTCCATGGTTGATCTTAACCGGATGAACCCACAGCACGCATTCATCAATCAGGCGGTACTGGACCAGTAAGGAGACCAGCCTGCAGCTGCCGAAAATAACGATATGCCTGCCGGGTTCCCGCTTCAATTTCCTGAGCTGCTCAGGAATATTTCCCTTTATTCGTATGGAATTCGTCCAGGGAAGCACCCTCAGTTTTTCTGAGACGACTACTTTACGGTAACGGTTCATCATCTCTGCCAGGATGATGTCCTGTCTGGCGATCGTTGGATCATGTGTTTTTATTTTCCAGTAATCTGCAAAAGCGACATACGTTTTCCTGCCCAGTAAAAAAGTGTCTGCATCAAGCAATAGGCGATTCCAGGACGCCGACATTTCATCATCCCAATAAGGGAAATGCCAATCCATTTCCCCGTTTAACCCGGAGGTAAACCCGTCCAGTGTTGTATTCATTAATAAAATGATCTTCCGCATGCTCGTACCCATTAACTGATCTCTATGATCAACAGCCGGCTATCCGCGAATAAAAGGATTAATTACGCGCAGCCTTTCATCCCGCAAATACAGACCTAACCAAACCAGTATACCAAAAACAAGCGCAAAGTACAAGGATTGTTCTGCACGGACCATAATCGCTATCGCACCACCCAGGTAACCGGTTAACAAAACAGCGCCCAGAATAGCGGTGCGCGGAAATGCGTAAAGAACCGTACAAATTAACAGGACAATTCCGATCCCCTGGATGGATTGCTCAGGCAACCCCAGCTTTATAGAAGCCTCAATAGCGTGTATATCTTTAATAATTTTGATCACCGCATCAAACAAAAAAAAGAGGATACAGAGGCCGCTGATTAGGCGGCCTGCCCACAATTTTGAAGTTCCTTTTGTCGCAGTTGAATTTTGTGTTAATGTGCTTTCCATAACTTTAGGATTTAATGATTAATTTTATTGTTTGTAATGACAAAGTTAAGACATGCCCTTAGGGCTGCTGCGGTATAAACCGGACATCATAAGGGGGAGTTTGCGACTTTGGTATTTAATATTTGAAAGTTATGAAGCACATATCTATCCTGATCCCTCATGAAGCGGTGCCATCGGCAATTGTAGATCCGCGGTATATGTTCACTGCGGTGAACCAGTTCCTGGAAAATGC
>CAMLDJ010000301.1 GCA_946478755.1 uncultured Pedobacter sp.
GCGAAGCGTAAAAGCGTAAAAAGGGAAGAAATTTATTGTTTTGTACAGGTCTTTCGCTCCATATGGAAATCAGCTGATAATCTATCAGTTTGATGTCTCACCAACCGAAATTAAACACATTTTAATGGTAATTTTTATAATTAGAAAATGAAAGTGCAGCAGTTTTTGGCAGTTTCATTCCCGCTCCTTTCCCTCCTGCCAATTTTGAAGGAAAATCGGCATCCGTTCCAATGCGGTTTTAGTAACAAGGGTTTGTGCACGCTACGATCCCGAAAATAAAAAACTGTTTTACCATTTAGCCTCGGTTGCAGCGTTGCCCCAATGTCATTAAGTTAAGGGATAAATCGCAAAAAGATGTCACCCTGAGGGTAATTTATTTTATAAAAATCAATATAAATGACGTTAACTTTATAGAGAGTTAAGGAGGATAAGCAGCATAACAGTCGCATTAATAGCGCATTAACCTGTCCCTGAGCTTTGTTTTAGCGTATAATAGTAATCAATATTGGTGAATCGTTTGATATCCCGCATGGTAGTAATATCCTTATCTGAAATACGTTGAGCTTATCTTCCTAAAAAAAATATGTTATTGGATATGAATGTTTTAAGCAAAATTTATCCCAATAGTGCAGGCATTGATATTGGGAGTGAAAAGATTTATGCTTCTGTCGAAAACCAATCAGTGAGGAACTTCCGTACTTTTACTTCCTGTTATAAGGAATTGAGTGCCTATCTAAAAGAATGTTCAATAACCCATGTTGCCATGGAAGCTACGGGCGTTTATTGGATTACCCTTTATGATGTTTTAGAGGCTGATGGGTTTGAGGTTACGCTGGTAAACCCAGCCGACAGCAAAAACCTTCCGGGCAGAAAGACCGATGTCCAGGACTGTCAGTGGATTCAGCAGCTCTTTAGCTACGGGTTACTCCGCAAAAGTTTTGTTCCTGAAGATATTGTAAGAAAACTGAGGGTTTATACCCGGATGCGGGAAGATAAGCTACAGATGGCCTCCTCCCACGTTCAGCATATGCAGAAAGCCCTAACCCTGATGAACATAAGGCTGCCGGAAGTGCTTTCACAAACCCATAGTGCCAGTGGAATGGCAATGATACAGGCTATTCTTGAAGGAGAACGGAACCCTGAAAAACTTTTGGCATGCTGTACCACATCCTTAATCAAGAACAAGGGAAAAGATATTTTGCTCGCTCTTGAAGGCAATTACAAAGAAGAATACCTTTTCGAACTTCAGCAGGCCTATGATGGATATATGTTTTATATTGATCAGGTTTCCAAATGTGATATAGAAACAGGAAAAGTCCTTCAGGATTATAATAATTCTTCCAATAAAGATTACAAAGACGGGCATCCGGTCAAACCAATCCGCCATAATAAGCCAAATATTGATCAACTACACCAATTATTATTAGGAATTCATGGAGCAAACCCGACCACCTTACCAGGTTTAACAGATTACAGTTTAATGAGGCTTACGGCTGAACTTGGCAACAATATTAAGCAGTGGCCTTCAATAAAAAACTTTGTTTCCTGGTTGGGACTGGCGCCAGGTAAGCATCAGTCAGGAAAGATGAATAAAAGAAGTAAGAAAAAACCTTTAACCAGAGCGGGGCAAATATTTAAACAGGCAGCCCAATCTATACTGTTAAGCAAACAGCCAGGACTGGGAGCATTTGCCAGAAGACTTAAAGCAAAAAAGGGTTCCGGCATAGCTATAAAAGCTACCGCAAGAAAATTAGCGGAACTTTATTATAGAATATTTGATAAAGGGATGGATTATGTTGAACAGGGAGTAAAGAGATATCAAGAAAAATTAAAAGAACAACAGATCATTTTCCTTCAAAAGAAAGCAAACGAACTTAATCTACAATTGATTGAAAATTAGACTATTATGGAAAGACATCAATGGTAGCAGAGTCGATTGCTTTTAATATATCGAAAAACAGGTCTTCGACTACGCTATCATTGACAGATTCCAGTAGGGCGATCGTCTTTCCCGCGCAGGCGGGAACCACACAGTGCTCAGCGAAGCTAATCTTAAAGCGCACGCTATAGCGATCGTTGCAAGATTGCTTCGCCGGCCTATCAATTAACAATATAATTTAGGTTTACGGTGGCAAATTAATTTCAGCTATGACTGTACCTCCAATTACTCCGATTTTGGATTTTTAGGAAATAGGGAGCGGTTAAATTCCACTATCTCCTCATGTGAGGGTTGAGTAGTGCGTTCAGCGAATAGTTTAATCACAGCAGAATCCCTAATTTGAGCAGCAACTTCCCTCACGCCATCATTGAGTGCCTGTTTCAGGTCCGATACATTTAATTCTGTACAATAGGCCGGAGTTCCTGGCTGGTGTCTCCATGAACTTTCCAAATCTCCAGCATCAACCACATCAAAGCCTGCTTGATTGATAAGTCCGGATATAATTTCTTTTGCTTTTGGATCATGTCCTGATATAGCCATTGCTATACGCCCTGGTGCACCTTTAGGTGTCCCCCCAGACGCAAGGCTTTCTGCCAGCAGATTATTGAATGCTTTAATAACAGGCCGCCCTATTTGTTCAGCAACCCACATGCTCTCCGCTTTACCGTTTTTGATTTCCTCGATATCAGCATCGCGGAATGGATAGTAGTTGGACGTATCCACTATAATGGTATCTTGAGGCATCAGGTCAAATAAAGTTTTTGACATGCCGTGAATAGCTATGGTCGGCACTGATAGTATGACCACATCTTTACCTTTAACAAGATCCTCTAAGGACGAAGGCAATGCACCTAATTCATATGCCCGCTTTTCCAGTTCAGCAAATTCAGCCGAATTGGTTACGAAAACCTGATGTCCTACTGCAACCATTTTTCTTGCGATTGTACCTCCAATGGCACCTGTACCTATTATTCCTATTTTCATATTCAGTATCTTTAATATTTGTTTTTATAAATATGCTATTAGACTATGGTAACCTTTCCTTGAAGTCTTCCCATATCATATTGATTAGTAGATAAAAAATTCAATTGTTTCATTAGTCCTTATCAACCAGCCTATTTCAAATAATTATTGCAAAGTTATCACATTTTACTTTCCTTTGTATAGTACTTTCCCAAAGGAAAGTGATATTGTTTAAAGGATGAGACTATGGCCAAGAAGAAAGAACACTGTGACTGTTTGAATACCGTGAAGCCGGTAAGGGACGCGCTTGATGTAATCAGCGGCAAATGGAAACTGCCCATCATTATTTCGGTGGGTGTTGGTAATGATCGTTTTACAGACATACAGGAAAGCATTCCAGGGATAACCCCTAAAGTTCTGGCTAAAGAACTCAAGGACCTGGAACAGCATAAACTATTAAAGCGTACCATTTTGGACGGCTACCCCGTTAAAATCCTGTACACCCTTGAACCTTATGCAGATACTTTAACACCGATAATATATTCCTTAAAAGATTGGGGAATCAACCACAGGAAAGTAGTCACAAAAGAATAATGCGTTTAACTGTTATTCGCAGCAGTTAAGTAAATCATATCAAAATAACTTCAGCCACGATTCCGTAGCGCTGCTCCTTTCCCGTACAGCATATGTGGCAAAACAGACTTTTGCAATCGGTCTGTAAGAACTGTACTTTTCTTTCACGTAGCATAGCGGTAAAAGAGCATAATATAGATCAAACGTAGAAACGTTTCATTATTGCCTACTTTTGTATCACAATAGCTGTTAATAATTGATTGAACTTTGTCATCATCAAATATTAAAGAATAATATAATGGCAAAAACAATTTTTATAACAGGCGCATCACGCGGATTCGGCAGGATCTGGACAGAAGCATTTTTACAACGTGGCGATAATGTTGTTGCCGCTGTGCGCAACCCACAAACATTATCCGAACTTGCAAAAGAATTCCCATCAAATCTATTGGTCTTAGAACTTGATGTAACCGATAGAGAGTTGAGTTTTGAATCGATCGAAATTGCAAAAAAACACTTTGGCCGTATCGATGTGTTAATTAACAACGCAGGTTTCGGGCATGTTGGAGCTGTTGAAGAGTTGAACGAGCAGGACGTGAGATCGCAGTTTGAAACGAATGTACTGGGTTCCTTATGGACTGTACAGGCGGTCCTCCCTATTATGCGCGAGCAGAAATCGGGGCACATCATTCAGCTTTCAAGTGCGCTGGGACTAAATACGGTATCATTGATGGGCCTTTATAGTGCATCGAAATTCGCGGTCGAAGGCCTTACTGAAACATTGGCCGGCGAAGTGAGTGGTTTTGGCATTAAGGTGACCATACTGGAACCGGCTGGTTTCTCCACAGATTTCTTCGGTACCAATTCACTAGCCCTGAGTACTAACGTAACTGCTTACGATGACATGAGAAAAGATTTTTATGAGCATGCCGGAGAGCAAGATTCCGGCAATCCTATTGCAACTATCGGAGCAGTTCTAAAATTGGTGGATACAGAAAATCCCCCATTGAGGTTGCTACTGGGTAAGACGGCTTACCCTTGGGTAAAATATACTTACGAAGAGCGCCTGAAAACATGGGAATCATGGCAGGACGTTGCTGTGGCAGCACATGGCTAAGGGAAGTTAACTTTACAGGATCCGGATTTGCTGGGTTCTGTTTTTATCACTGTTGAAAATGGATTATTTTAAAAAAATAAGTGAGCTGCATGAAGCGCTTGGCGTTAATCCTCCAGAGCATCCGCTTTTTAGTGTGGCATACGGTGAGCGAGGCACCTGCGACGGAAATAGTATACTCGAATTTTCTTCGGAATTTTACATCATAGGATTTAAGAAGCTGAAATCGGGCAGCATGCAATATGGGAAAACAAAATATGACCACGACCGTGGCTCGATGTCTTTTGTAAAACCCGACCAGAAAGTAGCCTTTAAAAACATCGAACTGGAAGAGAAAGGTTTTCTGATTATTATCCATCAGGACTTCTTACCCGGAACCATCCTTTACCACGAAATTAAGAAATATGGCTATTTCGATTATGAGGTGAATGAGGCCTTGCATCTCTCTCCTGCAGAGGAGGAAATCATCTGGAATTTGTATTTCAGCATTGATAAAGAATATCACAATAATACCGATGAACTTAGCAAGGCCATCATTGTTAGTCATCTTGACGCCATGCTCAAATATGCACAGCGCTTTTATAAAAGACAGTTTATCAACCGTACACAATTATCCGGCTCAACAGTAACAAAGTTCAACGAATTACTTGCAGCTAATTTTGAAGAGCGGAAAACGAAAGAGATTGGACTTCCCACTGTTTCTCAAATGGCAGAAAAGCTGCATATATCTCCGCGCTATTTAACCGATCTGCTAAAGGAAGAGACAGGAAAAACGACATTAGAGCTAATCCATCTTTTCCTGATTGCTAAAGCTAAAAATCTATTGGCAGAAGGCGAATTGAATATATCAGAGATTTCGCATTTACTGGGTTTTGAAAACACGACCTACTTTTCCCGGCTGTTTAAAAAAGAAGTGGGAAAATCACCCACGCAATTCAAAGACCACTTTCTAAATTAATAGCAACGTTGGTAAGCTAGCCTTCTTAAAGTTATAATTAATTCCCCCTTGAAAAAGTCTCGATTGAGGGACGTGCAACAAGAGACTCTAAATGTTGTTAGAGATACTGAATCTTAAATGATTAGCTTTTCACCAAAATCATCAAGGTTAAGTAAAATATACAATCATTTAAAAAAAAATATTTGTTTTATTGAACACTGTTCAATACATTTGTACCGTCAATTAAAATGAGAAGTTTCAAATGAAAAAGTTATTTCCTAAATCTGGTTATATCTTTACAAATTATTTTATCCATGGGCATTACAGAAAGAAAGCAAAAAGAGAAGCAAGAAATGCGCCAACGTATATTAGATGGTGCGAGAAAAATATTTCTTCAAAATGGCTATGAGCAAACGAGTATGCGTAACATTGCAGCCGAGATCAGCTATAGTGCCGGAGTGATCTATTTCCATTTTAAGGATAAAGGTGAAATCTTCCAGGAACTCCATAAAGAAGGCTTTAACCTGCTTCTTAAACAACTTCGGGTGCTGGATTCGGTTATAGATCCGTTTGAACGCCTGAAAGCCTCTGGACGTGCATTCATCCAGTTTGCGCAGGAGAATAAAGATTATTATAACCTCATGTTCCTGGTAGAAGAGCCATTAAAAAATTCAGAAGAAAGCGGTTTCCAGATTGCAAAAGAAGCAATAAAGTACCTACATGACTTGGTCTTAGAATGCCAACAGGCTGGCCGCTTTAAAGACATGGATCCAGAGTATCTTACATTTATGATCCTATCTGCTACCCATGGCATCTGCGCTCTTTTCTGCAAGGACAGAACGATGAGTTTTGAACACAAGACCAACAAGGAACTTATGGATAATGGCTATGCATGTTTTGTTTCACTACTTGAGAAGGGTTAACCCTTTTTTTAACACTATACTGAACACTGTTTAAATTTATTACAATGATTAATTTTATCAAAAAGCTACCCGTCTTTTACTGGTCAGCAGTAATGTTACTGATCATCTTCTTTCCATCAGGACTTAATGCCCAAAATCGTTTGAACGACTATATCGCTCAGGGGTTAGCGTCAAATCAGAGCATCAAGGATCAGAACTTCTTT
>CAMLDJ010000302.1 GCA_946478755.1 uncultured Pedobacter sp.
AAGAGTCGTCCAGTTCTGTACCCATAAATGAAATGCCATTGCCATCAATGACTCCAGCTCCGGAGATGGTCACCTGTTTAAGCTGATCGCCACTGATCCATAAAGTACCCTCACCTTTATTTTCCCGGAAAGCACTTTCCGTATATACTTTTTCATCCGCGTTAGCCAATACAGTAGCATTCACCTCTACGTGAAACTCCACATAAGACTTGAGTTTGAAAGGACTGGCCATATAAATTTTACCAGAAGGGACAATAACCCTTCCGCCGCCACCTGCTGAGCAGGCATCAATGGCTTTCTGAATGGCAGCCGCGTCATCAGTACGTCCATCCCCGACAGCCCCGTAAGCGGTAATGCTGTAATCCTTTCTAAAGGGAACCGAAGCCAGATCAGCCGCAGCAAACCCTGGAGCAAAACACATTAAAAGGATATAAAAAACAAATAGGTATTTTTTTTCTCTGTTCATCATGGTCGGTTTATACAGTATACTTATGGATAGCCGGATTTATCATTTTACCTGCTGTTTAAGCCAGTTGGCTGATCATTTGCGGCCACACCCCATAGTGAAGGTTGTTTATCCAGAAAGATTTCCAGTCTGCCTCCGTTAATGATGTCAGCATACCGGATATATGTTTTCGAATACGGTTGCCCGTTTAGTGTTAAACGTTTAATGAATGTATCATTTTTGCTTCGCTGATGCTTAACGATCTCAAATACGCGGTTGCTGCTCAGCCTGATCTTAACGTTTCTAAATAGAGGAATGGATAGCAGGTATTGATCTGAAACAGGATCTAACGGATAAAAACCCATTGCTGCAAATACATACCAGGCAGACATCTGGCCGGCGTCATCATTGCCGCTCAGTCCACCAGGTCCATCTCCATATTCCTCAGCTAAAATCTGCTGCACATTTTTTGAAGTCTTCCATGGAGAAGCGGTGTAATTGTACATAAATGGGATCTGGTGCCCGGGTTCATTCCCATGCCAGTATTCCTTCTTTGCAAAAAGACTATCTAAAGCATTTTCCAGCTGATGCCGGCCACCCATTACCTTTGCCAGCCCTGGCACATCCTGCGGTACATAAAAAGTATACTGTCTTGGAGTACCTTCGGTAATGTAAGGCTCCCTGGAATCAGATTTGAATACCCGATACCAGGAACCGTCTGCATTCCTTCCCCTCACCATGTTTACCCCAGGATCAAAAACATTTTTATAATTGGCAGCCCGTTTTATGAGCAGGTTAAAATCAGTGGATTTGCCCAGCGCTTTCGCCATACTTGCCAAAGCGTAATCGTCGTAAGCATACTCAAGGGTACGGCTCACCTGCTCTTTTTTGTGAAAGGCCTCAGATACACTGTCTTCCATAGGAATATAGCCGTATTTCAGATAAGAACGCAAGGCCCTGCGTCCCATCCCGTTTTTATAATCCACCTCACCGGCTACCTTGAAAGCATTCCGGTGCATTAAACGGTAAGCCTCATTTACATCATAATCTTTGATCCCTTTGTTAAAAGCGGAGGCTATAAAGGCGGTGCCATGATCCCCGACCATGGCAGAAGTATAATTATTCCAACATGGAAAAATAGGCAACCAGCCACCCTGCGTACCTTTCAATATCATAGCATTTACCCAGTCATTAACAAGTCCTGGCTGCAAAATCTCCATTAAAGGCAAATGGGCGCGATAAATATCCCACATCGAGAAATCGTCATAGTAATTGCCTTTAGCAAGCTTATTGAGCTGATAATCTCCCGAAAAGCGGGGATAGCTGCCATCAATATCATTGTACAGCCTTGGGTGCTGCATAACGTGATAAAGTGAGGTATAAAAAATTCGCTTATCCTTTTCTTTACTGGTTTCTATAACGGTTTGACTTAAGGCTTTTTGCCATACCTCTTTATTTTTTGCGGCCAGTGACTTAAAATCCCAACCCGGGATCTCCGATGCAAGATTTTTTCTGGCTCCTTCGATGCTGCTGAACGAGGTACCCACCCTGATGCGCAGCTGCTCTCCTTTTTGAAGCTTCAAGCCGAGATAAGCACCAATATCCTTTTGATTGGCTATGCTATCGGCAAGAAAAATACGTCCCTCACTAAAGGTCCCTGCATCCTTAAATACACGATCTACCTGCATCACAAAATACCCACTGAAACCGGCAGGTCTGCCCCAGCCCTGATAAATCCGGTGTACCGGATTATAGCCATAGACCTCGCCGCTCTTTGCGTCAACCTTTATAAAGCCTTGTTGCTCATCGCTATTGGGGCTAACCAGCAAATAAAGGCTATCTGCTTTTGCTACCGTAATCTGAAGCATGGCACAACGCAGGCTAGCTGTCATTTCTGTGGTTAGCTGATATGCCGGCAACTTTAAGCGATAATAAAACGGTGTACTCTGCTCGTCATCATGGGAAAAAGGGGTTCTATAAGCAGAAGCCTTCGTTTTCAATGAACCGGTAATGGGCATAAAGGTAACACTGCCATAGTCCTGGGTACAAGATCCACTGATCCAGTGGCTGGCCCTAAACCCACTTAACAGGCTATCTCTGTATAAATATGGTGGCAGACACTTCATTTCAGTGGCCTGGGTCTGGGGAGTCCATTGCGTCATTCCAAATGGCAGGCCAACGGCGGGTATGGTATTCGCAAACTTCTCCGTTCCTCCGTCGCCATGCTTCAAGGCTGAAATTGTGGTGCTGGCGGCTGTACCAGCCATTGGCTGGACGTATTTAACCAGGTCCGGGTCCTGTGCAAGACCTATTAACGGACTTGAAATCAATATCCAGCAAAGAACTATTTGGTATCCGGTTAGTTTGTTCATCTCGGTTTTGCACTGTTAAACGGTACTTACAAAGTCCGCAATTACCGAAAATCTGTATTTCATCTTTTAATCGGGCAAGATGAGCTATATTTATTTACTTAATCGATTACGTAAATACTGCTCCGCTTATATTGATACCGATGTAGAACTTCTCATAAATAGCTGGGAGGGGATTACACTGCTATCTTCGCCTGAAATGGCATACTTTTTCTTCAGGGCCTTAAATAAAATTGTTGCCGCAAGCTCTCCCATCTCAAAGGCGGGTTGTGTGATAGTGGTAAGCGATGGATTAAGGATTGCCGCTGTAGAATCATTCGAAAAACACACGATTTTAATGTCTTCCGGAATGCGGAGTCCCAATTCCATGCAGACCAGGTAAAGTTCGGTTGTCATTTTGCTTACCGTAGCTACAATCCCATCTGGTCTGTCTTTACTGTTCAATACCTCAAGAAGTAACTGATAGTTCAGGCTAAGGTCTTCATTATAATTGATAATACTAGCCGAATCATAAGACATCTGATAATCAAGCAAGGCCTGCCGGTAGCCCTGCATTCTTTTAGAGCTGATAGACAATGAATCTGAAATGGACAGAATAGCAATCTTTTTACAGCCCCGTTCAATTAAATGTTGTGTCACCTGATAGCCACACTCATAATCATTTGTTGTGATCTTCGCTGTATCAATTTCCTCGCATGTTCTATCGAAAAAAACCAGGGGTACGGCTTTATGCAGCGCTTTGATGTGGTCGTAGGTATTGGTTTTCATGGCCAGGGACATGATCACCCCATCAACCCTTCCTGATTCGAGATCTTTTAAGATCTCCTTTTCACGTTCAAAGTTCTCATGCGTCAGGTAGATCAATGCATGATAGCCCTTTTCAATCGCAACCGCCTCAATGCCATTCAAGGCCAGTGAAAAGAAACTGTCAGCAACTTCCGGAATGACCACAGCGATGGTTTTGCTTTTTCGTTCACGTAAACTTCCTGCATAGGGATGAGGAACATAGTTTAAAACTGCCGCTAAATCCAGCACACGCTGCTTGGTAATATCACTAATTTCATGACTATCCCTCAAAGCCTTTGAAACAGCAGCAGTTGACAGATTCAACTGCTTAGCCAACATTTTAATGGTGATGTTACCCATTTTTCAAGAGATAATTTGGTCAACTGGTCCCGTTAAATCCACTATTTACTTAATCGGTTAAGTAAATAAATCCCATTAAATATGGAAATCTAACAATTCAAAACTACAACTTTATCATCATAAACGGGCTGAATTAATAATAAGATTAATCGAAAATCTAATGAACACTAACCAAAGCAATTCCGCACAAGAGAACAATAGTCCATTGCATAATCTGGATGAATGGGAAAATGACGTATTGAACCGATACCCCGACCCATCTGCTATCAACAAAGACAAAAAGGAAGAAGATTTCAGAGCCTACGAAAAAACTGAAAAAGATGGAGTAAAAGAATTTTATCGCCTGAACCACAAATACCAGACTTTCGATTTTGTGATGCAAAAAAAGCTGGACTACCTGAAGTTCGACAAGAAAGAAATGCCGATCTGGAGTGCTTTTGATTTTCTAAATGAGCTTGTTGATGATTCTGATCCTGATACCGACTTAGACCAGATGCAGCACCTTATTCAGACTTCCGAAGCAATCAGGAACGACGGGCATCCGGACTGGATGGTACTCGTTGGCTTAATCCATGACATGGGAAAAGTATTGTGTTTATTTGGCGAACCTCAATGGGCTGTAGTGGGCGATACTTTTCCCGTAGGCTGTGCTTATTCCGATAAAATTGTCTACCCGGAATTCTTTAAAGAAAATCCCGACTTCAACAATAAGACCTATCAGGACAAATTCGGTGTTTATACTGAAAACTGCGGCCTGGATAAAGTACATATGTCATGGGGCCACGACGAATATGTATACCACATGATGAAGGATTACATTCCTGAACCCGGTTTATACATGCTTCGCTACCATTCTTTCTATTCCCAGCACAGGGAAAATGCCTATTCACATTTAATGAATGAGAAAGACCACGAAATGTTTAAATGGGTTAGCCTTTTTAATCCATACGATCTGTATTCCAAAAATCCAAATCAAAAAAGCTGGGAGGAATTAAAGCCATACTACCAGAATCTGGTAGCTAAATACCTGCCTGTTACCCTTAAGTTCTAGCCGCTCTGCTCCTTCGGCATCGCGACAAGCAGCTAAGTAACAAACCAAATATAAATCATTAATTATGAAACTAAACTTACCAAACCATGAGATTTAATTATACACTTTTTCAGCGTAGCTGCATGTGTATGCTACTCTTACTAATTTGTCAGGCTTCTAATGTAGCACTGGCTCAGAATGAACGAAAAATCACCGGCAGGGTGGTCGATGAGCAGAACCTTCCGGTACCTGGTACTTCGGTTTCAATAAAAGGGACTGGTAAGGCGACTGCAACCGGTGGTGATGGATCCTTTAGCATCACTGCAAAGAAAGGTGATCTACTGGTTGTCAAGTCCATAGGCTTTGAAACGAAAGAGACAATCGTTACGGATGCATCATCGTATACGGTAAAAATTAGCCAGGCCAGTACAAACCTGGCGGATGTTGTCGTGGTCGGTTATGGTAAAAGTACCAGAAAAGCCTTAACAAGTTCCATATCTTCTGTAAAAGGGGATGAACTGAATAAAGGAGCCATCAGCGATGTAGGCCAAATGCTTCAGGGTAAGGTACCTGGACTGAACATCAGTCGCAGTGGCGACCCTAACCGGGCTGCAGCCATCGTTATGCGTGGTGCTTCTACCTTACGTGAAGGTGCACAATCCCCTCTATTCGTTATTGATGGGGTTCCCGGAGCAGATATTTCGATCCTGGCACCAGACGATATTGCCTCCGTAGACGTTTTAAAAGATGCTGCTGCGGCAGCGATCTATGGAAACAGGGCCGCCAACGGGGTAATTATGGTAACCACTAAAAAAGGTACAGCAGGTCAGGCCCAACTGAGTTATAGCACTTACTTTGGTGTTGAAAATGTGTCCAACCAGTATGATATGATGAATTCAGACCAGCTGAAGGCCTTCCTGGAAAAAAATAACTCCTCACTGACGCCGGCTAACGACAAAGGGGCAAATACCGACTGGCAGAATGAGGTTCAACGCAGCAATGCACTCTCTTACAACCATAATATTTCTTTGAGCGGCGGTACCGAAAAAACAACTTACCATGCCAGCATCAACTATTTCAATCAGCAAGGTATTGTAAGAACCAGTGGCCTGAACCGTTTTATCGGCCGTGTAGGGATAGAGCAAAAAGCGCTGAACGACAAGCTGAAGATCGGATTCAGCCTGAGCAACTCGATCAGTGATGCCGATCTGGTACCCTACCGCAATACGGTACTTTCTCAGATGCTGACTTACCTGCCTACGGCACCGGTTAAAAATCCAGATGGCTCCTATTTCGACAACCTCATCCAAACCAGCTATTACAATCCCGTATCAATGCTCGAGAATGGAAAAGAGAACCTGAAAACTAAAAACCTGCTGGGAAATTTTACAGCCAACCTGAAATTACCATTTGGCTTTTCTTATGATGTATCTGCTTCTTACCAGAATACGCAGAATGTATACGGTGCGTTTTACAACAGTATTTATACTTCCAGGTACAACAACGTAAGGAATACACCTGATCCGCCAGCAAATCCAGTATTTCTTTCACTGGTTGGACAAAATGGCGTGGCGTTAAGAAATGCTTACCAAAACACGAACAAAATTATTGAGACCTATCTGACCTGGAACAAAAAACTTGGCGACCATGA
>CAMLDJ010000303.1 GCA_946478755.1 uncultured Pedobacter sp.
TTTATAACAGCAAACTCATCAGGTTTCAACTTTTTATTGTTTCTTTGTATTAATATTGCAAAATACCATAGCTAATTTTTCATTGCATGAATTTTACCAATTTTGGCAGATACCTCCTTTTACTTAAGGCGGTGTTTAGAAGACCCGAAAAATTTAAAATATACCTGCAGGCCATCTTTAAACAAATGGACTTTATTGGCGTGGGTTCACTCGGGCTAATTGCTATCATATCTACTTTTATTGGTGCGGTAATGACTTTACAGATCGCTTTTCAGCTGGTTAGCGACTTTATCCCGAAAACAATCATTGGCTCAGTAAACCGTGATTCCAGTATACTCGAACTTAGTCCGACCATCAGTGCCATCGTTCTTGCAGGCAAGATCGGCTCGGCGATTTCTTCGGAGATTGGTACGATGCGCGTAACCGAGCAGATTGATGCTTTAGAGATTATGGGCATTAACTCTCCGGGCTATTTAATTCTGCCCAAAATCATTGCCGGGATTACCATGGTTCCCCTGCTCGTGATCATGTCGATGTTCTTAAGTATCACAGGAGGCTATATTGGAGGGACTTTGTCAGGAGCGGTTACCGCTGCCGAATATATGCAGGGGATCACCACAGATTTTAATCCTTATACCATTACCGTTGCTTTGGTTAAAGCATTTGTATTTGGCTTTATCATTACATCTGTACCTGCATACGAAGGTTTTTACGTAAAGGGAGGTGCCTTAGAAGTCGCCCAGGCCAGTACCAGGGCCGTCGTAGTCAGCTGTATCTCAATTCTCGCCTGTGATTACATCGTAACCCAGTTATTGCTATGATCGAAATCAAAGACATCTATAAATCTTTCGGCGACAACGAAGTACTAAAAGGTATATCCGGTAAATTTGAGCCCGGGGTAACGAATCTGATCATTGGAGGCTCAGGCTCTGGAAAGACTACCCTGTTAAAGTGTATGATCGGTTTACACCACCCTGAAAAAGGCAATGTGGAATACGATGGCAGGGAGTTCACCACGATGGACTTCGAAGAAAGGATTGAAATCAGAAAAGAAATCGGCATGCTATTCCAGGGCTCGGCACTTTTCGATTCCATGACAGTAGAAGAGAACATCATGTTCCCTTTAAATATGTTTACTCAACAAAGCCGTAAAGAAAAACAGGAACGGGTAAATTTTTGCCTCGAACGGGTAAATCTTGAAGGGAAAAATAAACTGTTCCCTGCCGAACTTTCCGGAGGGATGAAAAAACGGGTAGGCATTGCCCGGGCAATTGCCATGAATCCAAAATATTTATTTGTAGATGAGCCCAACTCAGGGCTTGACCCAAAGACCTCAATTGTAATTGATGAACTGATTAAGGAATTAACCGAAGAATACAATACCACCACAATTGTGGTTACCCATGATATGAATTCAGTTATGGGAATTGGCGACTATATTCTGTTCCTTCACGAAGGCAAGAAATTCTGGGAAGGTTCCAATAAAGAAATCGCCCATACTGATGTTCAAGAACTAAATGATTTTGTTTTTGCCAGCCGTTTTATGAAGGCAGCAAAAGGAAAATTTTAATATATCCATTTTTATGATAAGCCTGCTAACCCCCACTCATTGGAAAGATTATGAGTTAATTGATTGTGGTGATTTTGAAAAATTAGAACGTTTTGGCAATCTGATCTTGTCCAGACCGGAACCACAGGCCGTTTGGAAAAAAACACTTTCTGATCAGGAATGGAAAAAACAGACCCATATCCGCTTTAAAGGCCGTTCGGCAACTTCCGGTGAATGGATTAAAAATGCTGCGCATATTCCAGACAGGTGGAATGTAGAATATACCAACAATGAGGTGACGATCCACCTGCGTCTGGGTCTTACCTCTTTTAAACATGTTGGGGTATTTCCGGAGCAGGCAGTGAACTGGGATTATATTTCTTCGTCCATCAAAAAGATTAAAACACCAAGTCCGAAAGTATTAAACCTGTTTGCCTATACTGGTGCGGCCTCCTTAATAGCTAAAGCGGCAGGAGCAGATACCACCCATGTGGATTCGATTAAGCAAGTGGTAAACTGGGCCAATGAAAACCAGGAACTGTCTAAACTTAAAGACGTACGATGGGTTGTCGAAGATGCTTTGAAATTTGTGAAAAGAGAACTGAAACGTGGCAAAAAATACAATGGTATCATTTTAGACCCACCTGCATTTGGACATGGTCCAAATGGGGAAAAATGGAAGCTGGAAGACCATATCCAGGAGATGATGCAGGAAGTGGTCCAGTTGCTGGATGAACAGGAGCATTTTCTGATTCTCAATACCTATTCGCTGGGCTTTTCATCAATTATTGTAGAAAACTTAATTAAAACCTCATTCCCGCAGGTTAAAAACCTGGAAACAGGTGAATTATATTTACAGGCTACATCCGGTGTTAAATTACCGCTTGGGGTTTTCGGAAAGTTTAATAGTTTTAAATAGTGGTGTGGCGGCGAATGCTCCTGTTTCCGCATGCAGACCCGGTTCCAGACCGGACTGTACTTTGGCACAGGGAACAATTAACACCCCGAGTACGATCATTATAAAACCTGCCAGTATTTTCATTGCTTGTCCAATTACAAGCTAAATCTATAACCGATTTGCGAATGGTGGAATGAGCAATAGACAGAAAGGCAAAATCTGTCGGTGAAACAGCGGAAAACAGCCTTTAACAAAAAAGCTCCCGGTTATGACCGGGAGCTTTTCTTGTAATCTGCTTACTGATATTGTATGTATACCGGAACCGGTTTTAACTTCATGAGCTCTTCGGGCGTCATTAACTTGTTCGGCGCTTTCTTCAAATCGTTTTTATAGAATAACTTGAACCCGGTAAATTGAACGGGTTCCGAATAAATAAAGTGACGGTAGGTCCCTTTCTTCAGCTCCGGTTCCCCCCATCCATCCATATGCATTACAACCTGAACTTCCGGACGAAGTTTGATGTTCTGATAATTGGTCACCATCTTTCTGGTGAAACGATGTACTACGAGCACCTTTGGCGGCAGATTATGTTTTTTCACCATATCTGCCAGATACTGGGAAACATAATTGATGTCTGCAGCATCATAAGTGCCGATCTTCCGGCCCGGCAACGAGCCGTCCTTCATGGAGAATTCAGGGTCTATACCTAAATGAACAAAGGGCAGTTCCAGGTACTTTTGTATATGAGGTAACTCCGCTCTGATGTTACTCAGTGCCACCTGCAAATCTAAAAATACGATCGTATTGGGACGCATTTTAGCAATAGCCAGCACAGAATCGATCTGACTGTTGGCCATCCGGTTAATGTATTTACCATCTTTTCCGGGAGTTCCGCTTGCCACAGCTGCGATGTAGTGCAGGCCAGCCTGTACGGGAGTAGATGGATCTACCTTTTCCCAATGTTTGATTTCAGCATTTAACTTACGCCACATTTCTTTTGGGGCATACTCCCCCAGGGCACCCATCTTTTTGGAATGTAAATTTCCATAATAAACAACAATGCGTTTAAATGGAAGGATCGCACCTGCCAGCGGATATGGCTGTTTTTTTACCGGCCATTTTCCTGTGGTATCTCCATTGGCCAGCTTTTTTAACAAGGCATTGTATTTGGCCGTATCAACAGGTTGACGGATATCTCCTAGTTCTTCCGTGGTCTCTACCGCTACGGTATCTCCGGCTGCCGTGATCTTTGTTTTTCCGGTCGCATTTTTTGCGTCGGAAGCACAACTGGTCAACAAACCCATTGTTGCTGTGCTGATTAAAATAATGCCTGCCAGATGAGGTATTTTCATAGATATGATATTTGTGTATTAAAATTTATACAAGTATAGCACTCTTATAAGGAATAAAAAAACGCCTGCCATTGTATTTCTTTAAATATTTTCAATATTGTTTGGAATTATTCTAAATAAGTTACTATACTTGCAGGCGTTATTTAAAACAATTCTAAACAATGGAATTGTACAGGGAGAAACAGATATTTGACAGATTTTAGAAATAAGAAATAATGATACTATTTGGTTTAGTTTAGTTGATAAAGGCCTGCTTCCGGATCTCTCCGGAAGCTCCTTTTTTTTCCAGGCCAGAAAAAATAAGCCTGGAATCAAAGCCGCTTTTCATGTAGCCTACTTCTTCTTAGTTATATGTCACCGGTGTGAAAAGGTTAAGCCCACACTTCGGCGAAGGTTAAAGTAAATAAGGCTAATGTTGTCAGAACAATATTCTGAACATTCGCTCTGTACAGGTCCTCTTCCCAATTTAATTATCTTAAATGCAATAAGTCTGCGAATTCACCTGAGTTTATGTTTAATTGAGCTTCACAATTATAGTCATCGTACTTTTGCTGAGTACCTTAACCAAGCAACAGATGTCCAAAGAAATAAGCACAGCTGTACAGCAAGAACAAAAAACAAAAGCTAAAATAAAATTTGATCAGTTATTTCACCTGGCCCAATATGCCAACCTAAACAGAGAGGAGAAAAAAATGTACAAAGCAAGTTTAAAATACAAATGGGATAATCAGAACGTGAGAGACTACGCTGCCGAAGAAGGCAGAGAAAAGGGCCTGAAAGAAGGACGAGAAGAAGGACGGGAAGAAGGACGGAAGAAGGCCTGAAAGAAGGACGGGAAGAAGGCAAATATCAAAAAGCAGTAGAAATGGCTATTAAATTAAAAGCGAAAAGTACTTTAATTGATGAAATTGTTGAATTAACGGATCTCTCCGTAGTTGAAATCCAGGCGCTGTAATCCTTACTTACAGCACCAGCACTTCGCCAATATAAAAGCTATCCCCCTGCAACTTTCCATCAGCAGAATTGAAGTTCATGTAGCAATGCACGGTTTCACCAATGTAATCTGCTGGTATTTCCATCACATAATTTTGTGCATATCTGTTCACGCAGCCCAAAAGGAGCCTCGCTTTCTTTTTTACCGGGTTGTAGACCAAAAAACTAGCCGGATCTGTAAACTGACAATAGGCTGACTGGTTTTGCGGCAGCCAACTGAAGACGATCTTTCCCGGCTCCGGCACCACTTGCGCCCCTTCCGGTGCAATAATATGCCCTCTGCTGTATACTATCTTTGAGAAGTTGATCTCGTATTCATCGCCTTGTTTAACAAATGCATGGCTATAATTGTGCTTGAACGCCGCATTTACAGGACTGTTGTGCCTGGTATACTGGCTGAAACCAACGTTCACCAATTTATCGATCGTATTCAAAAAGCTGTTCAGCAAACCAAGTTTAACCTGTGTTTCAAGCTGTTTGGCTGTAGCTGGCTTGTTACTTTTATGTGGGAGCGGTAGAACCAGGTTCTGTCCCATGTGCCTGCGCCCAATTCCAGGTCCTACTTTTTTGCGAAAAGGACCGAGGATCCCGGATTTTAAGATACCCATAACTAAGTGGTTAATTGTAAATCTTCTGGAATTTCAGCATTAAAATTCCCGGTATATATGCTATCCGACAGCTGCTTTCTGTTCGCAGCAATAAAGGACACATAGGTTTCCATATATTCTCCCTGTAAGCTTGGCGGTATCTCCAGCACATCAGTACCAGACAACCTGCTGTTGCCAAAAAGCGTATAAAAGACCTTTTCCTGTTTTGGAAAATAGGCCAGCATCATCACCTGGTCTGTGGTTTCCGGCCAGGGCATCTCCGGGTTGGTATCCCAGCTGTACTGCAGCCCGGAAGCACCCGGCTCTACCTTACAATTTTGAGCAGGCTTTAGCATCCCCTTACTCAGCAGGAGTTGATTATAGGCAATTTCCAGATCGGGATAACTGCCTTTTATAATGTTCTTTTTGTTGTATTTCACAGCCTGATTAAAAGCATTGTCTTTAGCCATTAATGCCTCCACGCTAAAACCGGTATGGAGAAAATCAAGTAAACGGCTCAGCAATCCGCTGGACAACTTTGTTCCCATTCTATGCTTAAGCTGCAATTCGGTCGGCGGTTTGAGGGTTACACCAATTCCACGTATTACATTTCTGCCGTTAAGCATGTAATAAACTGCATTTCCTAATTTACCCCTATGGTTACCACCAGGGCCATTTTCCGCGATTGCCATAATTCATTTATTTAAAATAGCCTGCATATAGGCTGCTAGTAAAGACAACAATCGAACTGTGCTTATTCTTATTACACGGTTTTAAATGACACCAGGATGACTATTGGTTGATAAAAGTTTAAGGCATGCATATAATTACCCTTCAGATACCCTTGGAATACCCTTAGAATACCCTATGGGGTAATGCAAGGGTATTCCAAGGGTAACCGAATAGTAAGGAAAGGGTAGGTTAACTCATGTATCTACCTTGATTTTACCAATAACTAAACAGGGATCATTAGGAACTGTTAGATAAGGATGGTAACTGTATTTAGTATCTAAACTTTACCTCAGCTGCCGGATTATCCAGCTTGGTACTTTGACGCTTCCCGTTTATAATGGCATGGATCATATTACTTTGCGATTCATGCTGCTCAAAAAGGATGTCGTTTTTAATGTTCAGTTGTTTTATCTGCCCCACATCTACCGACTCAAAATAACACCAGGCGGCGTCTTCCTCTATTTCATAGCCCAAATATTTTAAATTGAGCATTTTACCATTGGCACT
>CAMLDJ010000304.1 GCA_946478755.1 uncultured Pedobacter sp.
AAAGGCTGCTGTCAAAATCTCCGCTTAATACATCCCACATGATGATCTGCATTTCGGGGTTTGCAGATTTGATAGCAGAGATCTGAGATTTTTTAATCCGGCCATAGGGGGGGCGGAATAAATGCGTGTCGGTTAGCTGCTGGCACTTTTCAAAATTTGCCAGGTAAACCTCATCGTCGGTTTCCCATCCTTTAAGGTGGTTGAAAGTATGATTGCCGATGCAATGTCCCTCATTTTTAAGCGCTTCAAAAATATCGGGATGCTTTATGACGTTATCTCCGATACAGAAAAACGTGGCCTTTGCGTCAAAGCGTTTTAAAGTTTTTAAAACAAAGGCTGTAACATCGGGTATAGGTCCATCGTCAAAGGTTAGATAAATAACTTTTTGGTTGCGGTTTTTATTCCAGGTTAAAGATGGGTAATACCATTTTAAAAAAAAGGGGGATTTGACCAGGTACATATCCAAATGTAAGTTGTTTATACTAATATTGTGAAAAAAATCTATGAAGACATCCATCTCCTATAATGCCTTATTAAAGCTTAGCCTGGCTTTGTTCTTTTTTTTGCTGACGGCTATGGTGCAAAAATCCGTTGCTCAGGAGGTCATCACTATCCAGCAGGCGGTAGAAAAAACGTTGAATAATAATCTTCAGGTTAAACAAGCCATGCTGAATGAGCGTCTGTCTGACGAAAATCTGGCCCAATCCAGGAATGCAATCTTACCAACTTTGAACGGTAATGGCAGTTTTAACACCAATTACGGGCGGAGTCTTGACCCTTCTACACAATCTTTTAACAGCGAGAAATTTTCATCTTTCAATGGAGGGATTTCTTCAAGTGTAAATCTGTTCCAGGGTTTTCAGAAGCTAAACCAGATCAAGCAGAACAAACTTTTGCTGGATGCAGACAAAACTAACGTAGAAAAAGTTAAGAATGACCTCGTCTTACAAGTGATTACTGCCTATATGCAGATCTTATATAACAAGGATTTTTTAGAGGCGGCAAAGCAGCAGCTGGTGGTTGCGAGGCAGCAATTGAAGCAGCAGCAGGAATTGCTGGATGTAGGTAATAAAACATTGGCGGATTTAGCCGAGTCAAGATCGCTGACCGCTACAGCAGAGCTTGATGTGACGACTGCGGAGAATGCATTAACCATTTCTTATCTCACACTTGCGCAGTTGATGGATATACCATCTGCAACTACTTATGTCGTTAAAGCACCGGATGTGTCTAACTTTGGAAGGTCCGCAACAATTTATGATCCTGAGATGGTATATGCCGATGCATTAAACTTTTTTCCTGATATCAAACTGGCTGCGCTGCGAACTGAAGCAGCTAAAAAGGGCATCGCCATAGCAAAAGGGAATTATTACCCAAGCATCTCATTAGGTGCAGGATTGAATTCAAATTATTCCAGTGGCAGGACCAGGGTGCTTTCCTATTTCGAGGATGGTACCAGGGAGATTGGGTTTGTAGAAAATACCCAGACCAGGGTGCTGACCAATGTGATCTCGCCCTTAACAGAAAGTTATAAATTTGCCGATCAGGTTAAAGATAACTTTGGTCAGTATATTGGAATAAGTCTACAGATCCCTATTTTTAACGGTTTTACGGCGAGATCCGGGGTGAGGAAAGCCAAGATCAGCTATTTGCAAAACCAAACTGAAGAACAGCTGAGCAAAAACAACCTCAACAAGGTGATTTACCAGGCTGTTGCGGATTTGAAAGCGGCGCAAAGTACCTTTGAGTCTTCTACAAAGACTTTTAATGCAAGAAAAGAAGCGTTCTCGGTGATCGAACAGCGTTATAATGTAGGGCTGGTAAACTCATTGGATTACAGCACTTCGCAAACCAATAAAAATACGGCCGAAATAGACATGATCCGGGCGAAGTATGATCTGCTTTTCAAGGCAAAGGTGATAGATTATTATTTAGGTAAACAAATCGATTTTTAACGTTCATAGAGATACAAACAATAGACATAAGATGAAACTAAGACCCATATTAATTATAGTAGGTATTATTGCCATTCTGATTGCGATAGGTGTGTTTACCGGCGCAATAGGTGGTGATAAAAGAGAAATGATCATAACCGAGAAGGCTTCAGAGAAAAAAGTTATCGAAACGGTTACCGCAAGTGGTAAGATCCAGCCTGAAACGGAAGTGAAGTTGAGTGCAGAGGTGTCAGGTGAGGTAACTGAGCTTTTGGTAAAAGAAGGCGATGTGGTAAAGAAAGGTCAGCTGCTGGTTAAAGTAAGACCCGATGTACTTAAATCCGGTTATGATCGTGCCGTGGCATCTTACAGTGCGCAAAAAGCTGGTGTTGCCGGCGCCGCACAGTTCCTTAGACAATCCGAAGCTAATTTTGTTAATGCGGAAGCTACCTATAAGCGTAATGTAGAACTCTATAGTAAAAAGGTAATCTCGGCTTCCGAGTTCGATGCCGCTAAGGCAGCCTATCTGACCGCTAAAACAAACCTTGGAAAAGCAAAGGAAGACCTCACCAGTGCAAAATTTATTTTGGAGCAATCGGGTGCGAATGTGCAGGAAGCCAGTGCAAACCTGGCCAAGGCGACAATATTTGCGCCTGTCGACGGGGTCATCTCTAAGCTGTCCGTAGAGCTTGGAGACCGGATCCTCGGAACCATTCAAAATGCAGGTACCGAAATCATGCGGATCTCCAATCTTTCGTCCATGGAAGTAAATGTCGATGTAAATGAGAACGATATCAACAGGGTTAAAGTTGGCGATAGCGCAACTATCGAAGTGGATGCATTTGCGGATAAGAAGTTTAAAGGGATTGTAACGGAAATTGCCAGTTCCTCTAAAGATGTAGGTTCAACAACCAGCACTGTAGATCAGGTAACTAATTTTAATGTTAAAGTGCGCATTCTGGCCGAATCTTATAGCAACATTACCAGTGGGGCCAAGGATCTTCCCTCTCCGTTCAGACCGGGCTTGTCGGCAACTGTGGACATCGAAAGCGAAACAGTAGACGGACTATCTGTTCCAATTCAATCTGTATTCACCGGCGATAAAAAGAAAGAAGGGGATAAAGAGAAAAAAGAAGAACAGGGAAATAAGGAGAATGAAGAAAAGCAAAAATCTAAGCTGACCGACAAGAAAGTGAAACAATATGTGTACCTGTATAATAAGGATGAAACCGTAAAACAGCTGGAAGTGACTACCGGTATCCAGAACGATCAGTTTATCATTGTAAAGTCGGGGCTTAAAGCCGGACAGGAAGTCGTGACCGGTCCTTATTCTGCCATTCAGAACAAATTGAAGGACGGAATGAAAGTAAAGAAAGTGACTAAGGATCAATTGTTTGCTGAACCAGGCAAGAAGTAAACTTTATCCATACTTTTTAAATGAGTAAATTGTCCCGGTCTAAAACATTAGACCGGGATTTTTTATTTATAATGTATGATACCTAAAGTCGCAATGATTGGTGGGGGTAGTTGGGCTACTGCTATAATAAAAATGCTCTCAGATAATTTTTCAGCGAAGGAAATTTACTGGTGGATGCGGAATCCGGAGGCCATCACGCATCTTCAGAAATATAAACACAATCCGAATTATCTAAGCTCTGTTGAGATCAGGCTCCCCGAAGATAACATCTCAGACGATATTAACGCCATTATTCAACAGGCAGAATATATTGTCTTGAACGTGCCCGCTGCTTTTTTAAAGGAAACACTTAAAGGTATTACACCCGCACAGTTGAAGGGTAAAAAGATCATTTCGGCTATTAAAGGGATTGTGCCCGATGAAAATCAGATTATTGGTGAATTTCTGAACCAGAAATATGATATTCCTTTAACCGACATCCTGGTCATCAGTGGTCCCTGCCATGCAGAAGAAGTGGCGCTGGAGAAACTGTCATATTTAACCATTGCCTCAGTAAATCTCAGCCTTGCGGGGGCTTTCGCTAATCTTTTAAATACCCGTTATATTAAAACAAATGTCTCGGATGATATCTTTGGAACGGAATACGCCGCTGTGCTGAAAAATATTTATGCTGTGGCCAGTGGGATTTGCCATGGTATTGGATATGGTGATAATTTTCAGGCGGTGTTAATCTCAAATGCCATCCGCGAGATCAAACGCTTTGTTGATGCAGTTCATCCGATCTCCAGGGATATTAAAGAGTCGGCCTATCTTGGGGACCTACTGGTTACAGCTTACTCACAGTTTAGTCGCAACCGCACATTTGGCAATATGATCGGAAAAGGTTACACGGTAAAGTCTGCGCAACTGGAAATGAATATGATCGCCGAAGGCTATTATGCGGTCAGCTGCATGCACTATATCAATAAGAAGTATAAGGTCGATATGCCGATCAGCCGGGCTGTATACGCCATTCTATATGAAAAGCATTCTCCTCATATTGAAATGCGCCTGCTGACCGAGCGTTTAAACTAAATCGAACAAAACCTGCTTACTGTTGTTTTGATTGATATATTAAAACAGTTCATTATGAAAACAAGATATGTATCGGGAATCTTGACCCTCGCAATTTGCGCCATGCTTTCTATTGGTATTCAGGCCCAGGAAAAGGAGAAAAAGGGAACAGAAGTTGGGAAAACGCTTGATAAGACAGGAAAGGCTATTGGCAAGACCGCAACAAAGGTCGGCAACAAAACTGCGGAGGTAGCGGTAAAAGGCAGCGCTAAAGTTGCGGATCAAACTTATAAAGGAAAAATGGCTCCAGATGGCTCTAACGTTTATATTGACGGAAAGAACCGAAAATATTACATTAACAAAAAGGGAGCAAAGATCTATCTGAAAGCATCTCAGATTAGAAACAGACCTGAAGATAAAAAGTAATTCAGTTTTTGCCATAAACTAAAAAGCCTCCGGAATTTCCGGAGGCTTTTTAGTTTATATGTGTTTTGCAATTAAGACCTGCGTCTTCGATCGCCACCGCCATCGCGTCTGCCGGCACCACTTCCACCTCTGTCTTCGCGGCTTCTTCCAGAGAAATCCCTGAAACCACCACCACTATTTCCGCCTTCACGTTTGCCGTAGCTTTTGCGTTCGCCACCTTCGCGTCTTCCGCCGCCGTAGCTTCCGCCTTCACGTCTGCCACCACCGCCAAAGCCACCACGACTACGGCCACCGCCGCCACTATCGCCGTCAGCTGTTTTTTCTATTCTTACACCGCGGTTGTTAAACTCAACACCTTTAAAGTTATTGAGTAAGGATTCAACAGTAGCATTCTCAACCTCAAAGAATGAATACACACCTTTAAGGTCAATTTTACCAATGCCTTTTCCGCTGATCTTACCATTGTTGCACACAAAAGATAATAAATCACCCCTTGTAAAGTCATCAACAGAGCCCAAATTGATAAACAGGCGGGTATAGCCGTCGCTGCTTCTTGAACCGCGTTCCCCGCGCTCACCACGTTCGCCCCGCTCGTCTGAAGAAGAGTTCAGGTCTGGTGCATTTTTATAATACTCCAGAAAGCGGTTAAACTCTAAGGATGCAAAACGTTTGATCACCTCATCTTTACTCAGTTCAGCAAACTCATCCATGATGCGTGGCATATACTGTTCAATCTGGCTTTCGTTCACTTCAACATTGTGAACCTTGTGAACCAAAGCAAACAATTGTTTCTCGCAAACATCAAAGCCTGTAGGAAGCGCAGCTTTTGTAAACTGCTTGCCAATGATCCGCTCAATCTGACGGATCTTGCCCAGTTCCTTTGAATTTACGATACAGATCGAAACCCCTGTTTTACCTGCGCGGCCGGTACGGCCACTGCGGTGGGTATAACTTTCAATTTCATCAGGTAAAGAGTAGTTAATTACGTGGGTAACATTGTTTACATCAATACCACGGGCTGCAACATCAGTAGCAATTAACAACTGCATGTTACGGTCACGGAAACGCTGCATTACCTTATCACGTTGTTGCTGAGACAAATCACCATGTAAAGCATCGGCATTGTAACCATCTTTAATCAGGTGCTCGGCCACATCCTGAGTATCCAGTTTGGTTTTACAGAAAACTACTGCAAAAATCTCAGGATTGAAATCCACGATGCGTTTTAAAGCAGCATACTTATCTCTTGCACGTACAATGTAGTACTCATGCTCGATATTTACGTTGCCTGTGTTTTTAGTACCCATGGTCAGCTCGACCGGTGAGTCCATGTAATTTTTAGCTATTCTTCTTACCTCAGGAGGCATAGTTGCAGAGAATAACCATGTTTTTTTATCGTCAGGTGTGGTAGACAAAATGTCGTTAATGTCTTCCTGAAAACCCATGTTCAACATTTCATCAGCTTCATCAAGCACTACATACTTCACGTTTGTGAAATCTATAGCCTTACGGCCAATAATGTCCAACATGCGGCCCGGTGTAGCCACTACAATTTGTACACCGATTCTAATTTCACGCAGCTGCTGCATAATGTTCGCACCGCCGTAAACGGCAACGACATTAGCACCACTGATGTTTTTTGAGAAATTCTTGATGTCGCTAGTAATCTGCAAGCAGAGCTCTCTTGTTGGGCATAAAATTAATGCCTGAGGCTTATTGCTCTTGAAGTCTATCAATTCTAACAGCGGCAAACCAA
>CAMLDJ010000305.1 GCA_946478755.1 uncultured Pedobacter sp.
ATCTCGCTTTTCACTTGCAGCGAGTACCGGCCCGGATAGCCACCGATATGGGTCATCCAAACATCTACGTTTTCACAGTTAAAGCGGAGATGCTCGGGATATATAGACCGGATCTCTTTGTCGTCAATATTCCCATAAACACCTCTTAACGGCTTAAAAGCAGCAAGACGCTCTGCAACACCAGGCCCAAAGTCGCCCGCATGCCATATTTCATCACAATCATCAAAATGTTTAAAAACCGCGTCATCCAAAAAACCATGGGTATCTGACATCAATCCTATTTTTTTCATCCGTATATAATCTGTTTTTCATTTGCGATGATGCTATCAGATTTATTCATCCCACTGTGTGATTTGAAAAATCATGATGGTTTCATAACGATTTAAAAAGCGAGAAAAAAGTCCTTTAACAGTGTCTTATAGGCACTAGTATAAACACCTTCTGACTGGTAAATATATAAATTCCGATGTGCCGTCGCCTTTTTGTTATAATCCAGGCAAACAATCCATCTGAATTCAGGCTTGCTTTCATCAGAATGCAGGTGAATGATTAAAGATGGAGATAACGCATAGGCTTCCGCCATGCCGATTAGTTTTTCTGCCTGTTTTACAGGTAAGATGTACCAAAAACTACCTGACTGATTTAATAGCCCTGCTACCCGCAACAACATAGATGCGAAGAACTGCAAGTCAGCATGCCTCGCCAGACCCTTTCTGTGTTCTGGATTTTTGAGATCATTTACAAAATAGGGAGGGTTTGAAACTACCAGGTCATAATTTTTCAGCGCATCGTATTGGGCAAAATCTTCGTGATAGGCCCTGCAGTTCGCTGCAAAAGCTGAGCCCTTGAAATTAGCTTCGGCAGTAAGCGCAGCCAGCTTATCAATTTCAACAGCTTCGACCTGTGCATCAGGAAAACGCTGCGCCAGCATCATGGCAATTACACCCGTACCTGTTCCAATGTCAAGAATCTGTCTTGCGCCTGCCTGTTCAGCAATAGCACCAAGCAAGACTCCATCGGTGTTTATTTTCATAGCGCAGCCCGACTGGTTTACTTCAAATCTTTTAAACTTAAAAATGTTACCCATAGGCTTAAGCTTCATGTGGAAGAGAACGCCCCTTCAACGGCCATACAAAGCTACAGAAATCTACTAAAACAGACAGATTACTGCAATAAAATGAATGATATATTACACACGAGCACACTGTTTTAAAATTTTAACGCTAAATTTGCATCTTCAAAAAAAAAGCATGATTTATTTCTTCTTAAGTCCATCCGATACGGTTTTCGCCTTACAAATAGAACGAAACCTGTCTACAACCGATATCACAAAATTAGAATGGCTGTTTGGCGGCGCTAAACTACAACAAGAAACTATATTAACTGATTTTTTTGTTGGACCCCGCGCAGCGATGGTAACACCATGGAGCACCAATGCGGTTGAGATCACCCAAAACATGGATATTCAGGACATCATCCGCATCGAAGAGTTTCAAAAGGTGGAGGCAAATTTTGCAGGGTATGATCCAATGCTTTCACAAAAATACGACAGACTTGATCAGGATATTTATACGATAAACATACAACCTGAACCCATCCTTCAGATTACAGATATCGCAGCATACAACAAACAGGAAGGGCTTTCCTTGAGCGATGAAGAAGTAGATTACCTGAATTTACTGGCACAACAGTTAGGTAGACCGCTTACAGACTCTGAGGTATTCGGCTTTTCGCAGGTTAACTCCGAACACTGCCGTCACAAGATCTTTAACGGCAAATTTGTAATAGATGGTGTTGAACAGCCTACCTCCCTTTTTAAACTGATCCGTAAAACTTCCGAAGAAAACCCTAATGGTATTGTTTCTGCCTATAAAGATAATGTAGCATTCATTAAAGGACCAGTAGTTCAGCAGTTTGCCCCGGAACGTGCAGACCTACCTGACTATTATACCTTAAGTGATTTTGAATCTGTGATTTCCTTGAAAGCCGAAACACATAATTTCCCGACAACAGTTGAACCTTTTAACGGTGCCGCTACCGGATCTGGGGGCGAGATCAGGGACCGACTGGCTGGTGGGCAGGGTTCTTTGCCACTCGCAGGTACTGCGGTATACATGACCGCATTATCGAGACTGGAAGAAAACCGTCCCTGGGAAAAAGGCGTAGAAGAAAGAGCATGGCTCTATCAAACGCCAATGGACATCCTGATCAAAGCTTCTAACGGAGCCACAGATTTTGGCAATAAGTTCGGACAACCACTCATCACAGGATCAGTGCTCACGTTTGAGCACGAAGAAGATTCGCGCAAATTAGGATTCGATAAAGTAATTATGCTTGCAGGTGGAATTGGATACGGAAAAGCAAGTCAGGCAAAAAAACATAAACCTTCAACCGGAGATAAAATTGTTGTCCTGGGTGGAGAGAACTATAGAATTGGCATGGGCGGGGCAGCGGTTTCCTCTGCTGATACCGGCGCCTTAGGCACCGGCATTGAATTAAATGCTGTTCAGCGCTCCAACCCGGAGATGCAGAAAAGAGCAGCCAACGCGGTACGCGGGATGGTAGAGAGCAACCATAACAGCATCATTTCGATACATGACCACGGTGCTGGTGGACACCTGAACTGTCTTTCTGAACTGGTTGAAGAAACCGGAGGTAAGATAGACCTGGATAAACTACCTGTAGGCGACCCCACCCTATCCTCAAAAGAAATCATAGGCAACGAATCACAGGAACGTCTGGGCCTGGTGATCGGTCAGAAAGATATAGATACCCTGCAAAAAATTGCTGACCGTGAGCGTTCTCCGATGTACACTGTAGGTACGGTAACAGGCGATCACCGCTTCACTTTCGAATCGGCTACCACGGGGGTTAAACCAATGGATCTGGAACTAAAAGACATGTTTGGCAGTTCTCCGAAGGTAATTATGGACGATAAGACCATAGACCGGAAGTACCAGCCGGTTGCCTATGACAGCACGCGCTTAAACGAATACCTGGAACAGGTGTTACAACTGGAAGCTGTAGCCGCTAAAGATTGGTTAACAAATAAGGTCGACCGCTGTGTTGGTGGCCGTGTAGCCAAACAACAGTGCGCCGGGCCATTACAATTGCCACTAAACAATTGCGGTGTAATGGCGCTGGATTTCCAGGGAAAGGAAGGTATCGCTACCGCTATAGGTCATGCCCCCCTTTCTGCACTGATTGATGCAGGCGCAGGTAGCCGTGTAGCCATCGCAGAATCGCTTTCAAATATTGTATGGGCACCGCTTAAAGAGGGCCTGAAAAGTGTATCACTTTCAGCCAACTGGATGTGGGCATGTAAAAATGAAGGTGAAGATGCCAGGTTATATGAAGCCGTAAAAGCATGTTCTGATTTCGCTATCGATCTGGGCATCAATATCCCGACAGGAAAAGATTCCCTGTCAATGAAACAGAAATACAAAGACGGAGATGTAATTGCACCAGGTACAGTGATCATATCTGCGGGAGGTCACTGCGACAATATTACTCAGGTCGTAGAGCCGGTGCTGAAAAAAGACGGAGGCTCAATTTACTACATTAACCTTTCTGAGGATGCTTATAAATTAGGCGGATCGTCATTTGCCCAGATCTTAAATAAAATTGGCGATGAAACACCTGATGTAAAAGACGCCGCTCAGTTTAAAAATACTTTTAATACCATTCAGCAGTTAATTAAAGAAGAAAAAATACAGGCCGGGCACGATATAGGCAGTGGAGGTTTAATCACTACACTTTTAGAACTTTGTTTTGCAGATCGCGACCTGGGTGCTAATCTCGACTTGTCTGAACTGGGTGAACAGGATATCATTAAACTTCTTTTTGCAGAAAATATCGGTATCGTATTCCAGGCTGATGCTGCTGTCGAAACTACTCTTTCGGCAAATGGAATTAATTTTTATAAAGTTGGGGAAGTTGGCAGTACAGCTACTTTATCCATTAAACATGGCGCGTCACTGTTAAATTTTGATATTGATCACTTACGTGACGTGTGGTTTAAGACCTCGTATCTGCTCGATAAAAAACAAAGTGGACCAGCTAAAGCCAAAGAACGTTTTGACAATTATAAAAATCAGGTATTAAGATACACTTTTCCAACCCAGTTTGATGGAAAGAAACCTGCCATCGACGAAACTAAACTTCGTCCTAAGGCGGCTATCATACGCGAGAAAGGAAGCAACTCTGAACGCGAACTGGCAAACGCCATGTACCTTGCAGGTTTTGATGTAAAAGATGTGCACATGACTGACCTGATCACAGGAAGGGAAACCCTGGAAGACATCCAGTTTATTGGTGCCGTAGGCGGTTTTTCTAATTCTGACGTTTTAGGATCAGCTAAAGGATGGGCAGGTGCTTTTATGTACAATGAAAAAGCTAGAGTAGCCCTGGAAAATTTCTTTAACCGTCCTGACACCCTATCTGTTGGGGTATGCAACGGCTGTCAGCTTTTTATTGAACTGGGCCTGATCAATAAGGACCATGACAATAAACCGAAAATGCTGCACAATGAAAGTCACAAGCACGAAAGCATATTTACCTCGTTAACCATTGCGGAGAACAGTTCAGTAATGCTTTCTACGTTGGCAGGCAGTACATTAGGGGTATGGGTTTCACATGGCGAAGGCCGTTTTCAATTGCCTTACGCTGAAGACAAATACAGTATAGTTGCCAAATACGCTTATGAAAGCTATCCAGCCAGTCCAAACGGATCTGATTACAACACCGCAATGATGTGCGATGACTCCGGACGCCACCTGGTCATGATGCCTCACATTGAACGTTCATTGTTTCAATGGCACTGGGCTAATTATCCTCAGGGTCGTAAAGATGAAGTATCGCCTTGGATGGAAGCATTTGTAAATGCACGCAAATGGGTAGAGCAGCATGCGAAATAAGAATGCAATTCGCTAGATAAAGTTCCTGATTCATTACAGTAAGAAAGCTAAAAAAAATAAAATAGCCCAGAACAATCTGTATGTCAATTTGTTGAAATTTAAACAACAATAAAATTATGGAACAATTCAATATCGAAGTAGCCGATAACGAAGGTACCGGTCATACACTTACAGTGAAACCGATCAGCGGAGCGCAATACCAGATTTTTGAGCAGGAGGAACGGGTTGCAACCTTAGAAATAGATAAACAAGACAGCAGCCATTGCCGGCAAAGTCTTGATTGCAGAATCGACCTTTCCGTGATCAATGCGATCAGAGACAGCATCCTCCTACACAATCAGAACGTTTTTAAATAATGATTATACAAAAATCATATATTTCTTCAATCATGTGCAACAATCCGATAAATCATGCGTCTTATCTAAAAATACAGACCATCTTTTAATTTTGAACACAATTACATTAAATACCGATATATGAAAGTCTTATTCGCCATACTGCTTCCTTCCCTACTGTTTTCACAATTCAATAACATTCAGGCAAGCCCTGCTGTAACGACAAATGAGGTCAGACACACGCTCGACGACCGGGAAGTAAAGAACTTCAATGGTATAGTCGCCGGTGGTCCTATCGAAGTAATTGTTAAATTTGGCACCAAAGAAAGTCTGAGGTTTGAAGGGGACAAAGAAGCTATTTCTACGCTTGTTAGTGAGGTAAAGGGCGACAAACTTATCATTCGCCCGAAAACCAGCTGGGTTAGCTGGTCAAAAAAATACGAGAATAAAAAGATCATTGCCTATGTTACTGCCAAACAGATCAGCAGCTTAACCATGAGTGGCGATGGCAGCATTACCGTATCCGGTAAAGTTACTGCGTTAGAATTTGCGGCTACCTTAAGCGGATCCGGTTTTATCAAAGCCAATGTAGAAGCAGATAAGATTACAGGGGTTCTGAGCGGTTCTGGAACCGCAAATATCAGCGGAACTGCCGACGAAGCCAGTGTTACACTTAGCGGTCCAGGCAGTTTCGGCAGTAAAATGCTTTCTGTTGACCATCTTTCCGCAAGGATAAGTGGTAAAGGCAGCATTAATATTACGACAAATGGCAAAATTAAAGCGTTGATCAGTGGCTCAGGTCATGTATATTATAGTGGAAACCCTGAAATTGAAAAAACGGTTTTAGGCTCGGGCGATGTAGTTGAAATGTAGGCATGCAATAAATTTCTAAAAAATAGAGAAAGGTCAATTAGTTCAGGTTTTTGTTAACTTTAAATTCGAACCAAACGTCTGGCCATTATGTTTTTAGAAACGCTTATAATTATTCTCGTTATTATAATTCTTATCATTGTTCTGCAATTAAAAAAGACGGTAAGCGAGAAGCTCGAATTCCTGTACCTTAAAATTGAGCAGTTATCGGGTCAGCTGACTGAAAAGAACGCGCCCCTACTTGAAAAACCTCTGGAAACCACAAAAGCTCAGGAAGAAACGACCGTAAAACAACCCATCGAAAAAGAAACCTGGAAACCTTTTACACCATATATTTCTGAGTCCGTCCCCGTTCAGGAGACTGTAGCAAAATCATCTACTGCAGATGCCAATCCGCAGTTCAATCAATACATTAAGCCTCCTGCTGCCCAAAAGCCCTCTTTTAGGGACCGGAATCC
>CAMLDJ010000306.1 GCA_946478755.1 uncultured Pedobacter sp.
ATTTTCCATACGGCCAGTATGGTATCCTCGTCAATATTTTTATTAAAAACTACAGGCATCTCTATTTTAGAAAACAATGCAAAAGTATCTTAAATTAATCATAATTTCGTCCAAATGCGATAAACCTGCAAAACTTGACATTTGTAAATTTTAACCAGCAAGTCATGCAGTCCTGATCGCTTAAAATAACCATACAAAATGATCCTGTCTGACAAACGAATTTTAGAAGAAATAGATAAAGGTACAATTATCATTGAACCTTTTCATGCAGAAAACCTTGGAACAAACTCTTATGACGTCCACCTGGGAAAATATCTTGCTACCTATAAAGACAGGATCCTGGATGCGAAGGCCCACAATAAAATTGAACATTTCGAAATCCCTAAGGAAGGCTACGTTCTGCAACCCGGAACCTTATACCTGGGGGTTACACTGGAATATACGGAAACACATGCCCACGTCCCATTTCTGGAAGGTAAATCCAGTACTGGCCGCCTGGGGATAGACATTCATGCCACGGCCGGAAAAGGTGATGTAGGGTTCTGTAATACCTGGACCCTGGAGATTTCCTGCGCACAGCCTGTCCGGGTCTATGCCGGCATGCCAATAGGCCAGCTGATCTATTTTGTGGTTGAGGGCCATATCGAAACCCTCTACAATATAAAAAGCGATGCCAAATACAATAACAAAACAACCAAGCCGGTAGAAAGCATGATGTGGAAGAATACATTTTAGCCCCCGAACGATAGTTTTTAATTGTTATAAATTACCTTCAATATTTGTATATTGAGGCTTTGTAATTTATGCTCACAATATGAAACTTAAATTTGTTTTTCCTGCCTTATTACTGCTTGGGGCCTGTTTTTCTTTCGCCTATAAACTGGCTGACGACCCCTTCTCAGATCTGCTCAAGAAAATCCAGGATTATAATACAAAATATGCGCAGGAAAAGGTCCATTTACATCTGGATAAACCTTACTATGCCATTGGCGATGACATCTGGTTTAAAGCGTATGTCATCAATACACAGACTTCACAACCTTCAACCATTAGCAATGTCCTCTATGTGGAGCTGATCAATGAGAAAGACTCTGTAAAGTCCAGGTTAAAATTGCCTATGAGTGCCGGCATCACCTGGGGCGATTTTAAGCTGCCGGATACTTTAAATGAAGGCAATTACAGAATAAGGGCTTATACCCAATGGATGAGAAATGCAGGTCCGGATTTCTTCTTTGACAAAACCCTAAAGATTGGGAACTCCTGGGCAAACAGGGTGTTTACAAATACAACCTATACTTTTAGCAAGGAGCAGACTGCCGAAAAAGTAAATGCAAAAATAAGATTTGCGGATAAGAATGGGTCGCCCTACCCCAATTGCGAAGTCAGTTATGAAGTACAACTGAACTTCAGAAACCTGGCCAAAGGCAAAGCAGTCACAAATGCGGACGGCGAAGCAAATATTACCTTTACCAATAGCCAGCCGCAACTATACAAATCAGGAAAGCTTTTAGCCACCATAACCTTAGCCAATAAGCAAAAAATAACTAAAAGCATTCCTGTTAAGTCTACCTCAAACGATGTAGACGTCCAGTTTTTTCCGGAGAGCGGCAACCTGGTAGAGACGCTGCCCAATAAAGTTGCGATAAAAGCTGTTAACGCAGCGGGTTTGGGAGAGGACGTTACAGGAACAATTGTAGACAATGATGGCACTGAGGTTAACCGTTTCGAGACCCGGCACCTGGGAATGGGCGCTTTTATTGTCAACCCGCAACAAGGGAAAACATACGTGGCAAAAGTAAAGTTTAAGGATGGCTCTGAAAGGACCATCAACTTACCTAAACCTCAGGCCAGTGGCTATCTCCTTTCCATCAACAATACTGGCACGGACAAGATCATTGTTAAAATCATGATGACGGCTGACAAGCTTGGCAAAGGCGAGTTAAAGCTGGCGGGCTTAAGCAATGGGAACGTATATTTCGTCTCCCGGTCGCAATCCCAAAAACAGCTCATTACTGCCGCTGTCTCCAAAAAGGAACTTCCATCTGGCATCATACAATTTACCTTATTTAGTGCAGAGAACAGTCCTGTTGCAGAAAGGCTTGCCTTTGTGAACAATATGGAAGACCGCATTCAGGCAAGTCTTGAGGGCATAAAACAAAGCTATTCGAAAAGAGAAAAAGTTGAATTGGATCTAAGGGCCAGGTATATGGACAAACCCTTGCAGGGAAGTTTCTCTGTTGCGGTGACCAATACGGCATCGGTGAAGCCCGATCCGGAGGACGAAACGAATATTTTAACCAGTTTGCTGCTCACCTCAGACCTGATCGGCTATGTCGAAAAACCCAATTATTATTTTCTTAGCCCTGATGAAAAGACGGCACAGGATCTGGATAATTTGATGCTTACCCAAGGCTGGCGCAGGATTTTATGGAAAAATGTAATCGCTGGTGTGGCCCCGAATATCCGCTATCAGCCTGAAAAGTCCTTAAGCATCAGCGGTGTCATTACCAGTTACGGAGGTAAGCCACTCCCAAACAGCAAAGTATCTTTGTTCTCTTCATCGGGAGGCTTTTTTGCCATTGATACCTTAACCGATGCGCAGGGTCGTTTCAATTTCGATAAACTGATTTTTAACGACAGCACCAAATTTATTGTACAGGGCCGGACCGCGAAGAACAAAAAAAGTGTGGAAATTAAACTGGATGTTGTACCTGGGCAGATCGTAACCAAAAACAAAAATACCGGAGATATAGAAGTAAATGTAAATGAGGCCCTACAGGGTTATCTGAAAAGCAGTAACAATTATTTTGACGAGCTGACCAAGCGTGGCCTGCTGGAACGGACTTTGCAGCTTCAGGAAGTCAATATTGTCGAGAAAAAAAATCCCGCGCCAAACTCCTCCAACTTAAATGGTGCCGGACGCGCCGACTATGTCATCACTGCAGATATGCTGGAAACCTGCCCTACACTTTCCCAATGTTTACAAGGACGGGTGGCCGGTTTGGTGATAGAAGGTGGCGTGGCCTACCTGATGAGAAATATGTCGAGTGGAAGACGGCCCATGCAGATCGTTTTAGATGGCATGAATATGGGATCAGATTTCCTGGATAACATTGTCCCTTCTGATGTAGAAAGCATTGAAGTTTTAAAATCAATTGGGAATACGGCCATTTATGGTTCCCAGGGAGGGGGCGGTGTATTGGTGATCACGACCAAAAGAGGGGGAGGTTACACCGGTTCTACCTTTGCACCTGGAATCATCACTTATTCGCCTAAAGGATATCACAGTAGCAGACAGTTCTATTCTCCGAAATACGATCCTGCAGTGCCCGACAACAGGTCAGATCTGCGCAGCACCGTATACTGGCATCCGCATGTGATAACCAATGCTGAAGGCAAAGGCCAGTTCAGCTTTTTTAATACGGACGAAGCAGGTACCTACCGGGTGGTTATAGAAGGGATAGATGTGATGGGCCACCTGGCCAGGACGGTATACACTTATGAAGTAAAATAAACACCTGCAATGAATACGATAAAAGTTACCATAAAGGACCATTTAAGCCTGATCACACTGGACAGGGGCAAATCAAATGCCCTGAACAGAGAAATGATCACCGAGCTCAACGACATACTGAATAACATTTCTGCTGATCCGAACATCGCCGGAGTCATCATCACCGGAAAAGAGCCCTTCTTCTCGGCCGGTCTGGATCTTATCGAACTCTATAATTACAGTGAAGCAGAAGCAGCATCTTTCTGGCACTTGTTCCTGGACTTCACCGCTAACGTCACCGCTTTCAGGAAACCTTTGGTAGCGGCGATAAACGGCCATAGTCCTGCCGGTGGCTGCATTATAGCGCTTGCCTGCGATTACAGGGTAATGGCTGAAGGCAAATACATCATTGGTTTAAATGAAGTTCCGGTAGGTATCATAGTGCCCGATAGCATTTTTAACTTGTATGCTTTCTGGCTGGGCAGTGCCAATGCATCGCGCAGCCTGCTTGAAGGGAAGCTGTTCAGCCCTGAAGAAGCGTTGAAGGTAGGTTTAGTAGATGAGCTTGTCAATCCGGCAAGTATTCTTACCGCTGCGGAACGCAGGATCAGAAAATACATGGGCATGGAGCGCAACACCTGGGAGCAAAGTAAGCTGAATATCAGAAAAGACCTCATTGCCAGCACCGGCGCTGATCAGACAGAAGCCCTGGCCATTATGTTGCGCCAATGGTGGGCGCCCACTACACGAAACATATTAAAGACGATCATCGACAATCTTCAAAGAAATAGCCATGTTTAATGAACCAATGTTAAGAGACGATGCCTTAAAAGGTAAAACAATTGTAATCACTGGTGGAGGAACGGGCCTTGGGAAGGCCATGGGCACCTATTTCCTTAAATTAGGCGCCAATCTGGTCATCACCAGCCGTAAGATCGATGTACTGCAAAAAACAGCTCAGGACATGGAGCAGGAAACCGGCGGCAAGGTACTTGCCCTGGCCTGCGATGTAAGGGAATATGATCAGGTGGAGCAGGTACTGGCTGAAGGCATAAAAGTTTTTGGCAGGGTGGACAGTCTGCTGAACAATGCAGCGGGCAATTTCATCTCCCCCACTGAACGCCTGTCGGCCAATGCATTTTCAACCGTTATCGATATTGTATTAAAAGGTTCTGTTAATTGTACACTGGCCTTCGGCAAACACTGGATCAAGGAAAAACAAGCGGCAAGCATTTTAAATATTGTGACCACTTACGCCTTTACCGGGTCGGCTTACGTAGTACCCTCTGCATGCGCAAAAGGAGGCGTGCTGGCGATGACCCGCTCCTTAGCAGTGGAATGGGGCAAATATGGTATCCGTACCAATGCCATTGCTCCCGGGCCTTTCCCTACTAAAGGAGCCTGGGAACGATTACTTCCGGGAGATCTGGCCGAGAAGTTCGATTTTAAAAACCGTGTTCCTTTAAAACGGGTTGGTGAGCATCAGGAACTGGCAAACCTGGCCGCGTTTTTAATCAGCGACTTTGCAGGCTATATCAATGGAGAAGTAATTACCATTGACGGTGGAGAGTGGTTACAGGGTGCAGGTCAGTTTAATGGTTTGGAAGCAATACCCAATGAAATGTGGGATGCGTTTGAACAAATGACCAGATCGGCTAAGGGAAGCTGAGCTTTACCACCTGAGCAGCGCACTTGCCCAGGTAAAACCAGAGCCGAAGGCCGCCAGGCACACCAGGTCGCCATCCTTCACTTTACCAGCCTCCCAGGCTTCGCAAAGCGCTATTGGCACCGATGCGGCAGTAGTATTGCCGTATTTTTGAATATTGTTAAAGACTTTATCATCCGGCAAACCCAACAAGTGCTGCACATACTGGCTAATGCGTAAATTGGCCTGGTGAGGCACCAGCAGATCAATATCGGCAGCGGTTAATTCGTTGGCCGCTAATGCTTCCCTGATTACTTCCGGAAATTTTACTACCGCTTTCTTAAATACTGCAGGCCCGTCCATATACGGCAGAGCTGCACCACTTTCCAGTTGCGTGGTCGTCAGGAATAAGCCGCCAAGTTCCTGATCCGGATATTCAGGCTTGTCTTTTAACCACTTATTGGCATGGGAACCTGGGTAAAACATAGCCAGGAGTTCTGCATCAGCACCATCGCTATGCAGGTGTGTACTTAAAATCCCCTGTCCTTCTTTCTGTGTGGGCTGCAATACCACAGCACCTGCACCATCGCCAAATATAACAGATACATTCCTGCTTCGCGTCTCAAAATCCATCGCAAAAGAATGTTTCTCGCTCCCTACAACCAATATGTTCTTATACATTCCTGTTTTAATGAACTGATCGGCAACAGATAAGGCGTATACGAATCCGGAACATTGATTGCGAATGTCAAGTGCTCCTATTTCCCTCATTTTCATTTCCCGTTGCAGCAAAACACCGCATCCCGGGAAGTAATAATCAGGGCTAAGGGTTGCAAAAATAATAAAATCAACTTCGTTAGGAGTGATTCCGGCTCGTTCAATAGCTATTCTCGCAGCTTCTACACCCATTGTCGTGGTTGTTTCTTCCAGCCTGTCGGCAAACCTGCGCTCTTTAATTCCGGTACGTTCCTGTATCCACTCGTCACTGGTTTCCATGAAACGCGACAGATCAGCATTGGTATACACATTTTTGGGAACGTAATAACCGATTCCGGCAATCTTTGAACGCTGCATAATATCTGGCTTTGTGAATAATTTTAAGCAAAAATAACTTTAACTACAACATTATTTTGAAATTACATTAAATTTGTCAGATGTCAACAGAAACAAAAGAGGAAACATTTACGTTAGAAGAAATCCTTACTTCGCTGAAAACCGTTCACCGTTTAATACTTTGGAATGATGACGTGAATACTTTTGATCATGT
>CAMLDJ010000307.1 GCA_946478755.1 uncultured Pedobacter sp.
ACTATGTGCTGCGTGCCGATATTAAAATGATTGCAGCCGATACGGGGGTTACCGTAATTATGGTGTCGCATGACCCGGCCGATGGCTTATTTCTTGCTGATGAATTACTGATCTTAAAAGAGGGTAAGCTGTTGCAGTCAGGGAACCCTGCCCAGGTATACAATCATCCAAATACCATTTATACCGCCCAGCTACTGGGCAATGCAATTGCCTTAAATACAGCTGAGGCAGAGCGGCTGGGATTAGCGATCAAGACCGGTTCAGCAGTTTTTTATCCCGAATGGGTAGAACTCAAAAGTTCCTGGAACAGCAGGCGCTTTGAAGTAAAGGATGTGTATTATAAAGGCTTTTATGAAGAACTCTTACTGGAAAGAAATGGGGTAAGCATCAGGGCTGTCCAGCTGAACAGGGGTGAGCATAAAAAAAACGATCATGTCCAGGCCAACATCACGCATTTTCTATCACTGTAAGACCATAAACTTCAGGGCCTGGAAATACTTTTTTTCATTTTCATGTCATAACATTTATATACAGACTATTTCCTGACTTTTTTACTTAATTATTCAGGAGTTGAGTATTAACTTTGCTGCACTTAATCTTTTTTAAGTATCCATTTAAAGCAGCAGCAGATGTATCAGAGACATCCATATTCTATAGTAAACATCATTTTATTGTTCATCATCACTTTGAGTGCTTTACCGTCCTTTGGACAACAAACAGCCGTAAAGGGAGTGGTTACCGATGCAACAACCAGGGAAACCATTCCATATGCTTCTTTTATCGTTGTGGGCAGCGGGAAAGGTGGTCGGACAGATGCCGACGGGCGATATAACATCACTATTGATGGCAATTACAGCCAGTTGAAATTTAGTTATATAGGCTATAGAAGTCAGATCAGAACAATTAAGAGCGGGACCAGCCAGGTGATCAATGTTCAGCTGCAGAGTGAAGCGATGCAAATGAATGAGGTGGTGATAAAGGGCGGAAAAAAGCCGCCATACCGTAATAAAGAAAATCCTGCTGTAGAGTTGATCCGTAAAGTAATTGCAAATAAATCGAAAAACCGCATGGAAAGCTATGATTATGTGGCTTACAAAAAGTATGAGCGAATGCTGTTCTCGATGAGCAATCTTTCCGAGAAATTTAAAAGCAAAAAGATATTTCGCAATTACCAGTTCCTGTTTCAGGAACAGGATTCCACAAAGATCGGTGGTAAAAATCTACTGCCTGTGTTTCAGCAGGAAAAGCTTTCAGACAATTACTTTCGCAGGAATCCTGAGAAAATGAAAACTGTGGTGATCGCCGATAAACAGGTGAACTTCGACGAGCGTTTTATAGACAACAAGGGACTGAGTTCTTATTTCGATCGGATGTACCAGGATATCGATATTTATGATAACAACATTTCTGTGGTGAGTAATCTGCTGTTGAGTCCTATAGCTGATGGAGCCCCTGGATTCTATAAATTCTTTATTACGGATACCATCAGAACACATACGCCACAGCTGATTGAGCTTTCTTTTACGCCAAGAAACAAAATGGATATGCTGTTTGAAGGCAAGCTGTACGTAACCCTGGATGGGAATTATGCGGTTCAAAATGCCTATCTCACGGTTAACAAGGACATCAACCTGAACTTTGTAAGGGGGCTCGAGGCCAAACTTGAATTTGAACAAAATCCGGACAGTCGCTACCACCTCAGCAAAAGTAACCTGATCGTTGACTTTGGGATCACGAAAAAAAGTGGCGCCGGTTTTACAGGAGAGCGCACGGTAACCTATAAAAACTATACCATCAATCAGCCAGCCTCCGATAGTATTTACAAAAGCCCTGTAGCATTGGTTGTTGTACCTGATGCAACCCAAAGATCTGAACAGTTCTGGGCCAGTAACCGCCCGGAAGCACTCGGCACTGCCAATGCCAAAGTGTACCGCAATCTGGATACCCTACAAACTATTCCCTCCTTTAAAAGAACAATGGACATCGTAACGTTGTTCTTTGCCGGATATAAAGATTTTGGACCTTTTGAGATAGGCCCGGTAAATACATTTTACAGTTTTAACAGTGTTGAGGGATTTCGCGGGCGTTTGGGGGGCAGGACTACTCCCGCCTTAAGCAAAAGGTACTACCTGGAAACCTACGCAGCCTATGGCTTTGAAGATCAGAAATGGAAATATTTTTTAAGCGGGACCTATTCCTTAAATAATAAATCGATCTATGCCTTTCCGCAAAATTACCTGCGTGCAAGTTTCCAGCGTGACACCAAGATCCCCGGACAGGAGCTGCAGTTTGTTCAGGAAGACAATTTTCTCCTCTCCTTTAAAAGAGGGGAGAACAACATGCTGTTGTACAATGATTTTTACCGGGTTGATTATGTACACGAATTCGAAAATCATTTCTCGTATAGTATAGGCTTGCGCAAGTGGAAGCAATCACCAGGCGGATCTCTTTATTTTAACAATTCTGCAGAAACGCTTTTTTCAAGAACCAACCAGATCAATACTTCGGAGCTGAGCGTGCAGTTAAGATATGCGCCGCACGAAAAGTTTTACCAGGGCAAGATTTACCGTACCCCATTTGTTGACAAATACCCGGTATTTAACCTGCGTTATACCGCGGGACTGAACGGCGTTTTAGGTGGAGAATACAATTATCATAATTTTATGGGCAGCATGGATAAGCGTTTTTACTTGTCACAGCTGGGTTATGCGGATGTAACTCTTGAGGGCGGATATAACATAGGTAAGCTGCCTTTCCCGCTGTTATCTATTCACCGTGCCAATCAAACTTATGCCTACCAGCTGCAATCCTATAACCTGATGAACTTTCTGGAGTTTGTGAGTGATCATTATGCCAGCATCAATATCGATCAGAACTTTAACGGCTTTTTCTTCAATAAAATTCCCTTGCTGCGAAGATTAAAGCTCAGGGAGGTGATGTCCTTTAAAGCTTTGTACGGAGGATTGCGGGACGAGAACAACCCGGCGAAAAATCTGGATGCCATGCAATTTGTGCGTAACCAGGATGGATTGCCGATCACCCATGCTTTAGACAATGGACCTTATATGGAAGGGAGCGTTGGGGTGGGTAATATTTTCAAAATTTTAAGGGTAGACGCGGTGAAACGTTTCAGCTATCTCAATAACCCGGATGTATCCAGCTGGGGAATCCGTGCCCGGGTGAAATTTGATTTTTAAATGAAGGTTGCAATGTGCTGTGGTAGGACTGCGTGATATTTAGCGGATTCGTGTTCAATAACTCTTAGAATCGTTATTATTGTAGGATGAATGTGGATAAAGTCAGCCCTGATATTTTAAAAACCAAACAGCATTTCGAAATTCTTGATGGACTGCGGGGAGTAGCTGCATTGGCGGTAGTGCTTTTTCACTTTATGGAAATGGCTTACACGGACTATAGCAAGAATTTTATCGCACATGGATTTTTAGCGGTCGACTTTTTTTTCTGTTTATCGGGCTTTGTTATCGCCTATGCTTACGACGACCGGATTGATAAAATGGGTGTACTGGAGTTTTTCAAATCAAGGCTGATCAGATTGCATCCATTGGTGCTCTTCGGTGCCGTATTGGGTTTGCTGGCTTTCCTTTTTGATCCCTTTGGTGGACATCCTGAAGTATACAACGCAGGAAAGCTGATACTCCTCTTCTTTTGCTCCATATTGCTGATCCCTTATCCGGTCATGGAGGAGCGGGCCTTTAACCTGTTCGGTCTGAATGCACCATCCTGGTCTTTGTTCTGGGAATATGTCGCCAACATTCTTTACGGTATTGTGCTGTATAAGCTAAGCAGGAAGTACCTGCTGCTGTTAACGATACTTTCTGCTATTGCCTTGTGTTATGTGAGCGATCAGGCGGGAGGCTCCCTGATGGGCGGATGGGGTAAAGGCAACTTTTGGGATGGCTGTGCCCGTGTTTCGTATTCATTTTTAGCGGGTATGCTTGTTTATCGTTCTAACTGGATCATCAAAACGAAAAACCTGGGCTTTGCCGGCTTGTCCATCCTGCTGTTCCTCGCGTTCGTGATGCCATTCTCTAAATGGAACTGGTTAACGGAGCCCCTGGTGGTGCTCATTTATTTCCCGTTACTTGTTGCCCTTGGTGCAGGTGCCAGGCTAACACAAGGATTAAAAAAGCTTTGTGTATTTTCTGGAAAAATATCCTACCCACTTTACATGACGCACTATGTCGTCATCTGGATATTCTTAAATTATTATACCAATAATAAGCCAGACACCTCCCAGCTATCCTTAATTATCATCATAGGCATGGTACTTTTGCTTGGGCTTGCATATGTGGTAATGGTAGCATACGATATTCCGGTCAGACGCTATCTGACCAACAGAAGAAAGCGGGACTTAGGTTAAGTTTCCCATTGAAATGATCTGGTAAAAAGAATAATACCTGTAGGTTTCTCTGCAATTATTCCCTTAAATTGCAACGTTGAATTTGGGTCTTAAGAGAAAAATATGAATGAGGAGTACTTAAGCCTGCCATTGGTTAAAAACCAGGTAGCGATGCGTTTTGAATTAAAAGTTGGCGATTATACTACATTTATCGATTACAAAGAACATGGCAAAAAGATATGGCTGATCCATACCGAAGCTCCAGAAGCGTTGCAAGGGAAAGGGGCGGCAACCGCAGTGATTGAGAAGACATTGAAATATATTGAAGATAACGGATATAAGCTGATTCCTTTGTGCCCTTTGGTAGCCGCCTATCTGAAACGACACCCTGAATGGGAGCGGGTGCTGCACGAGAGCGTGAAGCCTTTTTAATTGATCTCCCGCTAAACCTGATCATTACCCGGTTTTGGATAATGAGTAATGATCTGGCAAATTTTTCGTTCTGATAAAGAAATCTTTGAAGCCGCTCAAAAAATACAATTGTTAAAAAAATAAATTTTATGATACAATCAAAAGGATATGCCGCACAAAGCCCGGAGACTGACCTCGCTCCCTGGACTTTTAATCGTCGCGAGGTAGGGCCTCACGACGTACAGTTTGATATATTATATTGTGGTGTTTGCCATTCGGACCTGCACCAGATTAAAAACGACTGGTTCCCGGGAATCTTCCCTATGGTGCCGGGCCACGAGATCGTGGGTCGTGTGGTTAAAGTAGGCGATCATGTTACTAAATTTAAAGTAGGTGACCTGGCTGGTACAGGCTGTATGGTCGACTCCTGCCAGGTATGCGAAAACTGTAAACAGGATCTGGAACAGTATTGTTTGCAGGGAAATACGCAGACTTATAATGGAATGGAGCGTGATGGCTCTATGCCTACTTATGGTGGTTATTCAAATACCATTGTGGTTAGAGAAGAGTTCGTATTGCATGTTTCCGATAAACTTGACCCGGCTGCCGTGGCACCCTTGCTTTGTGCAGGAATTACCACGTATTCTCCGTTAAGACACTGGAAAGTAGGTAAAGGACATAAACTGGCAGTTTTAGGCCTTGGTGGCCTGGGCCATATGGGTGTTAAGTTCGGGGTAGCGTTTGGTGCAGAAGTAACCGTACTGAGTACATCGCCATCAAAAGAACAGGCAGCCAAAGACTTAGGTGCACATAACTTTGTGGTGACTTCAGACCCTGCCCAGCTCGAAGCTGTGAAAGGTAGCTTTGATTTTATTTTGGATACGGTGTCTGCGCCGCATGATTTTAACCTCTATCTTTCTCTATTGAGAACAAATGGTACCATGATCTGTGTTGGTGTTCCACCAGAACCTGCACAAGTGGCCGCATTTAGCTTGCTTGGAGGGCGTAAAAGTTTAGCAGGATCTGGTATTGGCGGCATTGCCGAGACTCAGGAAATGTTGGATTTCTGTGCAGAAAATAATATCGTTTCAGATATTGAACTTATCGACATCAAAGACATCACCGCTGCTTACGAAAGAATGGTAAAAGGCGATGTGCGTTATCGCTTTGTAATTGACATGGCTACGTTGTAGCTTCTTTTTGGTTTAAGAAAGTATCTATCTCAGTAAACTAAAGGACATATTAGTAAAAAGGGCGATGTTCAATTGAACATCGCCCTTTTTACTGGATTTAAATCTTTTAATCAATAATCTCTGAATCAACCAGAACAATTTTTGCTGTGGCAGCGGCAGGAGGAGGAAATGTATCGCCCTCTATCGCATCCACATAAATAACTACATAACCCGGCTCTGAACTAAATTGATAGGATAATCCCTGATAAACATTTGGTAAACCGTCAAATATGCTTCTATTCGCATCAAAAGCCATGGACACGACTACCCCTCCAGATTGATTGAAATCGTCGTCATTTTCAGGGACATTAATTTCTGTGAAATAGGTCTTTCCGCCATCTGTTGTTTTCCAGCTATTTGCTGCAATATCGAACAAAATCGTTCTCGGAAGTATAT
>CAMLDJ010000308.1 GCA_946478755.1 uncultured Pedobacter sp.
AGACATCACCGTGATCTGCAATGGTTTTAAAACCTATCAGTACAAGCAATATATTATCGATATGCTGCACGATGGGTTTAAGAACATTATTCCGGTATTGGATAACAAAGAGGAGTTTAACCTTTTTGACGATGAGGTAGAGATGGATACGCCTTGTAACCTGGGTATTCGTATTGCGGCAGAGGAACAGCCGGATTCGCAGTTCTATACTTCCCGCCTTGGTGTCCGCATGGAGGATGTGATTGATTTTTACAACAATAAGATCTCTGCAAACCCTAATTTTAGGGTTAAATTACTACACTTCTTCATCAACTCTGGTATCACAGATTCCCCGTATTACTGGAATGAGCTGGAAAAATATGTAACCTTATATTGTAAATTCAAAAAGATCAACCCTGAACTGGATACCCTTGATATCGGTGGTGGTATGCCGTTTAAAGATTCCCTGGTATTTGATTTCGATTACGAATACATGGTCAACGAGATCGTTAAACGGATTAAGGAGATCTGTGCAGAGCACGATGTGGTAGAACCGGATATCATTACTGAATTTGGAAAATATACCGTTGCGGAAGCATCTGGTATTTTATATAAGGTACTGGGCCGTAAACAGCAGAACGACAGAGAGAAATGGTTGATGCTGGATGGATCGTTCATTACCAACCTGCCTGATGTATGGGCATTGAACCAAAAATACATCTTGCTTCCGGTGAACAACTGGGATGCGGAATATGAGCGGGTCAACTTAGGCGGTATTACTTGCGACGGGCAAGATTACTACAACCAGGAAGCGCATATGAACAGCGTGTTTATGCCTAAAACCCGTAAAGTGCAGTATTTAGGCTTCTTTAACACCGGGGCCTACCAGGAAGTACTGAGTGGATATGGCGGTATTCATCATTGTTTATTACCGAGCCCTAAACATGTCATCATCCGCCGCAACCGGGATGAGACCTTCAACTTTGAAGTATTTGGTGAAGAACAGAACAGTAAACAGGTATTGAAGATCCTGGGTTATAGCTAGGATCGCAGCATAAATTTAAAGCTTTTTAAAGCCCCAAAAGTCATGCTTTCGGGGCTTTTCTATTCGTCCCCCTTTAACTTCTTGATCAAGCTTTCAATTTGCTGATCATAACTGTACAGCTCTGCATTGTACTTTTCTTTGTTATGTTCCTCCACACTTTTATACATCAACTCGTAGCTTTTTATACGAAGGTCACAATATTTTAAAAGCAGGTGATTTCTTTCATGGATAACCTCCGGAAGATACAGCTGATCTAATTTTTTAATGAGTTGTATATTTTTATTCCAGTAATAAATTCCCCTGTCTTTTATCTCATACATCAACTTTGAATCGCCGACATCTGCAGGTAAGCCGTAGATCTCTAAGGCCATCGACTCATAGTTTGTAAAAGCCTTGATTTCAGCGTCGTACTTTGAGTACTCATATGGCGTCCTGTTATACGCCATAAAAGAAGAACAGATCACCAACAAAGCCAACAGCCCGATCGTTCTTAACTCAAGCCCTACCGTATCGGGTTTCTTTAGACTCGGCAAAAAAGCATATCCTATGATCACCCCGCTCAGCAAACCACCGATATGTGCGGCATTATCTATTCCCCCACGAAGGCCAAATAGTAAATTATACCCAACAAAAGCAGACATACTGGTAAGTAAACCCTTACGTATATTCTTAGGGACTAAATCTGTAGTCAGCAAAGCCAAAAACACGCCATATACACCAAATATAGCCCCGGATGCACCTGCGCTGACCGTCATGTCGTGCCACCATAAACTTGCCGCACTAGCACCGATACCAGCAAGCAGATAGGCCGAGGCAAATTTGGCCTTGCCTAAATACGGCTCCAATATGTTGCCTATACAAACTAAGGCATACATGTTCAACAGCAAGTGTAAAATGCCAATGTGCAAAAAGCAATTGGTGATTAACCGCCAGGGCTGCCCGGCAGTAGTTAGCGGTTTAAAGTTAGCTCCCCAGTTGATCAAACTCTCAACACTCGGATTAAAAAAATGGACCCCTGAAAATAACATCAGGATAAAAACCGCGAGATTTAAATTTAAGAGCACCGGAGTAACATAATATCCCTCCTGCGGAACGAATAGGGAAAGAAAAGATTTGAAATTTTCTGCTGCTGTAGCCTCCGGACGTATCAAATCATCATCTTCATCCGCCACGAGTTCAAGCTGTTCAAACGCCAATTGCAGTTCTTCGGGATTGCAATCCGCTTTCAGATCAACGATAGCCTGCATTAACCGGTTAACATTCCTTTTATTCCTACCGAAGTCGATCATTCCATTCCCCGATGACGAACTCTCGAACGTCGAGAGCCCATCCATAACACAAACTTTTATCAACTCATTGTTGGAGAATATCCCCCGGGCTGTATCTGCCTTAAATCCCGAACGGCTGGAATAAAATACCTTCCAGCCCAAAGATTCTGCTGCCTTAATACCTAGAACAATAAACTGCTGAGGGCTAAAATCTCTTAAAGATAATTCAGCAATGAACTTAGGAGTGAAACCTACTGCCATACTTAAAGTCGTTAATTTAAGCTAAAATACTTATAAGAATGATAAAGTCAATACCCCGATTTCATTCTTTTCTCAAAACCACTTTAAACAAATAATCTTTCCCACTACGAACCCCTAAAAAATACTCCAATAAATCCCTGTCCTTAACCAATAACTTTCCCATTACTACTCCATAAAAAACAGCCTAATAAATCCCTTTCCTTAACCAAACAGATGATCTCCCCATTACCACCCCCTAAAAGCCCGCCAATAAACTCCTAATCAGTGCAAACAAATAACCTTCCCGTTACTACCCCCTAAAAACCCGCCAATAAACTCCTGTCCCCTTGTTAACTCTTCTGACCGCCGCCACTCGGTCTGAATGCAAAAATTACCTTCTCCGAAAGCGCCTTAGCGTTCTTCGCTTCTTCAGCGAAGTAATGCAGCGCTTGAGGAGAACGGTTATTTTTGCTAGCTTTACTTTTGGATAGAATTTTAACCCTATTAAACCTTTATAATGGAAGAAAAACCTTCTTTTTGGCAGCGGATAGGTATACAGGACTGGTTTTTAAGTAGTAACAATGCTGGTCCGGTTGCCAAAGCACAGCCTCTTACGCCCGATACGGTTTATAAATACATCATCGATAAGTTCAAAGAGTCGGTTGCAGAGCTTTCCTTTGCCGAGCGCATCGTCTTTTACCACGAGTTTATCGTTTGCTTAAATACGGACGACTACAAAGCCTTCATGGACAACAGGAACGGCTTGTTTGCACTGATTGCGCAGGAGTCGGTAAAGAAGTTCTACGATATATTGAATGACTACGCCGCAAGCGGTAAAAGGGTTGAGCCCTCCAGTAATAAATGGGTGTTCCGCTTTGTTTCGCACCCCGACTACAAGCAAGGTGATAAAGGATTTATTGGTAAGTTAATGCCTGATGGCGGACAGAAGGAGGAAAATTTAAGGGTGACCTTTATCCCGAGGCAAACCGGAATGGCACAGACCTTCGACATCAGCAATGATATTTTAAAGGACTTTATCTTTTATAGCGAGGGATATTATGAAATCCCCTACCTGGCGAATTTAAAGTTTGCGCCAAAAAATGAAGCAGTCGCCGAAAATATAGTCCTGGCCAGGTTGGAGACCACCCTGCCGGATAAGGCCTATTCCGGACAAAAACTGGAATACCTGATGAAATCCAATGAGATCATCATTTCGGGGAATGAGGAAACGAGGACGGATGCCAATATATTTAAGATCCCCTCCGATTGGGTGAATGCTCCGCATTTGCAGATCCGCTATAATAAAACGGAAGACAAGTTTTTCCTGGCGTCATTCGGGGAAAAAACAATCTTAAACGAAAAGCTGTTAGAAAGAAGTAATCCGGAGCATCCGGAATGGGTCGAACTTCCTGTAAATTCAAGGATTATCCTCAATGGAATTATTGGTGTTAATATATTTAAAACCTGATTTATGTCGCAAGTCCTCTCGGTAGCGTTATTAATTTTATGTCTGATCTTACTGATCGCGCATTTTGTGGCTATTAAAAATTCGACCAGCAAGAATGGATAGAAATTATTTTGGAATAACAGATACCGGAAAGCTACGCAGCAATAATGAAGATACTTTTATTGCCGAAAAGATAGAAGGAACAGATTTTGTCCTTGCCTGCGTAATTGATGGTGTTGGCGGGTATACTGGCGGAGAAGTTGCAGCTGCAATCGCCAGAAACACGATATTAAGGCTGATGGATAAGCCTGCGGGCGACCTGTCTTTCCTGATGCAGGCAGCCATTGCTGAGGCCAATGATCAGATCATCGCCGCAAAGCATCTGAACAAGGAATACGCGGATATGGCCTGTGTGCTGACTATGGCGCTGGCAGACCTGAAAAACAACCAGTTCTATTATGCCCATGTGGGTGATACACGTTTGTACCTGCTGCGCGACAGCTCCCTGATTAAAATATCCAAAGATCAGTCCTTCGTGGGTTTTATGGAAGATTCCGGGCGTTTGACCGAAGAACAAGCCATGCAGCACCCTAAACGCAACGAGATCAATAAAGCGCTGGGTTTTACGAGAAACATCAGCGTACAGGACGATTATGCGGAAACCGGACACTCTCCCTTTTTGCCGGGCGACCTTATCCTTCTTTGCAGTGATGGTCTGTCTGATATGGTAAATAAACAGGGCATCACCGGAATATTGCTTAAAGAAATACCCTTAGTGCAAAAAGGAACCGAACTGATTGAGGCAGCGAATGCCAATGGGGGTCGCGACAACATTACCGTGGTGCTGGTCAGAAATAACAACGAATCTTTCGTGCATGAAGCGACTAAACCTGTTTCGCTGCCAGAGAATAAGCAAACACCTCCCTTTGTCACGGAGCGAGCTACACCGACGCCAGCGGGCGAAAACAGGGTTCAGGAACAGACTCCAACACACCAAGGACTTCAGCGGCAAACAAAATCAAAAGGTCTAAACCCCTTGCTGGTTGTGATCGTCTTTGTGGTATTAGCATCAATCGCCTATTTCGCCTGGAAAAACTGGTACACGGGAACTTTGGAACAAAAACATCAGGTGCCGGATGCTACCTTAAATGCAAAAAATGCGCAGGCTTTAAAATTGCAGGACACGCTGGACAAGCTAAAGGGAAACATATTGATACTGGATAGCGCCAGTTTCAGTTCGCCAATCGTGATCACCGAACCGATCCGGATCAATAGAGACAGCCTGTATTTAAAGGCTTCAAGCAATATCACCATCAAAAGCGACAGCGGATATAATGGGCAGCCTTTTCTGATTGCGCCCGAAAATAAAAGCACGCTATTGGAAAACTTTACCCTGGAGAATTTTGATGACGTAAGTTCATTACAAAAAAAAGGCGTTCTGCTAAAAGACGTCCAGTTCATAAAGCGCAATATCAGAGAATAATTTTTAAGTTAAACCCTTGTAAATAAGTAAGTCATCATAAATAATCTAAATTAATCATTAATATGGCGGAACAAACAGTAAATATTCCAGGTAGAAAGGCTGAGCGGATTTTTCTATTGCTCATCGCCCTTGTGCTTGGTGCTTTGTTTGTTACACTTTTTTATGCGCAGCAACGCAATTTTTCTGACGTACACAAACGTTTGGCAGAGGGCACGATGGTGAACCTTAACGATGCTGCGCCCGGGAAAAAGATCAACGGGCTGTTGACTAAAGGATATTACTTTGAGGACAAAAAAGACATAGACCTGGTTGAGAATATCGTTACACAGGGGGTGCTGATCCACCAGGAGGCAGTAGATAATGTCGGCGAGCTCAACAAAAGGAAGTTCTTTGTGCCTGCCGATGTGGCCTTTGACCAGGGAGGAAAGAATTTTAAAGAAAGGGTGATCGCCTCCCGCCTGCTGCTGGGCTTCACCGGAAAGGATTCTTTAAAATACAGACAGGAACAGCAGAAACCACAGCAGTTGCCGGCAGTGCGGGACTTCGCTAAAGGCCAATATGGCATTAGCGGCAAGATCCTTGATACCGCAGAAAAACCGGTGGCGGGTGTGTTGGTGCGGATACAAATGATCCTGCCTCAGGATACCGCTTATACGGAGGATGAGGTAAAAAATAATTTTATCGCTTATGCACGAACCGATGCAAATGGGCAATACAGCTTTCAACATCTACCTGATAATAAGGCTTATAATGTACTTCCCTTAAAGCCAGGCTTTCAGTATGGAAGATCGCAGGGACTACAGGAATTGGATAAAGATTTCAAATTTAATTTCCGTCAAGTGCCCCATACGATCAGGTTATTCTCTACCCGGGATTTTAAGATCCTGAAAAGGGAAAAATCATTGATCGTACGTACACCGGAAGATTACAACCA
>CAMLDJ010000309.1 GCA_946478755.1 uncultured Pedobacter sp.
AAGGAATTTAACTTTAGTACGCGCCAAAATTATAAAAAAATGTTCATTAAATCTGCCATGGCTGTACGAATGTGTGAATTGGCATATAAAGTGTATAAACTACACTTGTTATCAAATGAAAAAACCGGTAGTAACCCATACAAACAGCTGGTAAATTGTTAGTTATATAATTAATCTTGCTGTTAAATATGGAAAAATACCCCATTATTAATGATTATTTAACATAGAAAATAGAATGCAAGCATAATAAATATTTAACTTTGTCATGATATTTTAGCATATCAGCATCAACCATGATTAACTACGAAAGAATGAACAAAAATCTACTATTTAAATTTGTGGTACTTCTCCTTGCTTGTGTAGGATCGGCACTCGGCCTGCATGCTCAGATCACTACCGCTGCAATTAATGGAAAAGTGACCGATCAGCAAGGACGATCCATCCCTGGTGCGAGTGTAATCGCCCTGCATTTGCCAACAGGTACCAGGTATGGCACAAGTACAAGAACTGATGGCAGGTATAATTTAACGAATCTTAAGGTTGGCGGACCCTATTTAATTACCGTAAAATTTGTCGGCTACAATGATCAGGTAAAACAGGGCGTTTCGTTAACCGTTGGTGAGGATGACTTGTTTAATTTTACCTTAAAAGAAGCGGCTACAACCTTAGAAGGTGTGAACGTTGTTGCAGCCAGGGTTGCACCGGAAACGAAAATTGGTGCGGCTGCTTCCTTCGGCCGTCAACAGATCGAGCAATTACCGGTGATCAACAGGAGTGTGAGGGACTTAACCAAACTTACCCCAACAAGCAGTAACAATGGTTTTGCCGGCGTTTCTTACCGCTATAATAACTTCACGGTTGATGGTGCAAACTTCAACAGTTCCTTTGGTGTCTCGTCTTCTTTAGGCGGACAAACCAGTATCGAACCCATCAGCTTAGATGCGATCGAACAGATCCAGGTTTCCATTGCCCCTTATGATGTACGTCAGGGCGGATTTACAGGTGCCGGCATCAATACAGTAACAAGAAGTGGAACGAATGAATTCAGAGGGTCAGTTTACAGTTATTATAAATCACCGGAAGTTCAGGGACGTCATCTTGGTGAGGTGGAACTGCCCAAAGAAGACTTCTCTTACAACCAGAGGGGCATCAGCTTAGGCGGGCCGATCATTAAAAATAAGTTATTCTTTTTTGCGAATATTGAGCAGGACCGCAGGGATTTCCCGGCATCCTCTTATCGCGCAGACAGGGGAGAAGGTGCCGGAGTGGCCAATGTGTCTGCTGCAAAAGCTGTCGATCTGGATGCCCTAAGCCAGTTTTTAAAAACCAGATATGGCTATAATACGGGCGCATATGAAGGCTTTAACAGAGAAACGTTTGGCGATAAGATCACCGCACGCGTAGACTGGAATATTAACGATAACAATGCGCTGAGCTTCAAGTATTTCTATATGAAATCTTATAGTGATGAAAGCCCAAGTGGTAGCGGAGGCATCGCCGGTACCCGTAGTCCTGGTATTACAGGTTTGCCTTTCCAGGGCACCTATTACCGCCAGTTCAACAACTTCAATATCGGGATCATGGAACTGAGTACCAGGTTTAATAACAAAACATCCAATAATCTGAAGATCGGTTATACGGCAATCAGAGACCATAGAGAAAGCCCATCCGCAGGAAGCACCCCTTTCCCGCTTGTAGATATTGAAAACGGAGCAGGCCAGTTTTATACTACTTTTGGTTTTGAGCCCAATAGCGCAAACAACAGTCTTAAGAATAACCTGATTCAAATTACCGACAACTTAACGATCAATACCGGTAACCACGAGATTGTTTTAGGCTTCCAGGGCGATTACAGAACTTATAGTAATGGTTTTGCTTCTAACTACTTCGGACGCTACCGTTTCAAAAGTTTAGATGATTTTTATAAAAGTGCAAATGAGGGGATCTCGAATACAACGGACTATGAGCTGAGGTATTCGGCGCTTCCGGATAAGTCGTTTCCTTATTCAGAAATAAATGCCATACAACTGGGTGCCTATGCACAGGACAGGATCTCTATCGGGAACGATATCAAGTTAACACTGGGATTAAGGGCAGATCTGCCAATCATAACCTCTGAGTTTCTGGATAACCCGGTTGTGCGAACCCTTACTTTTAAGGACGGAGAAAAACTGGATGTCAGTAAAGCGCCGAAGAACAGCGTGTTGTTCTCCCCACGTATTGGTGTGAACTGGGATTTAGACGAGAACAAAGAAACACAGCTGCGTTTCGGTACAGGCTTGTTTACCGGTGTCCCACCCTATGTATGGCTAACCAACCAGGCGGGAAGCAATGGGGTGATATTCGGATCCTTCAGAGAGACAAATCCCTCAAACAGACCTTTTACCAATGATGTAAATGCTTATGTACCAGCAGGGGGATCGGCAAACACGAGCTACAATCTGGCGGTGACCGCAGCAGATTTTAAGTATCCCCAGATATGGAGGTCAAATATAGCACTGGATCAGAAATTGTTCTTCGGAATTAAAGGAACAGTGGAATTGCTGGTGGCCAAAGATATCAATGCCGTATATTTCAGAAATGCTGCCCTGCCGAATACGTTCACTAACCTGAAAGGTGCTGATAACCGTATACGCTATACCGCAACTTCACTTTTTCTGCCTTCAGGCGCTCAGCAGTCTGCCGAAAATCCAAGGATCACTGATGCCATTGTGCTGGATAACGATCAAAGCGGATATTCTGCTTATTTCATTGCTCAGCTGCAAAAACAATTTAACAATGGTTTGTTTCTAAGTGTGGCCTATTCCACCGGTGAAGCGAAGGGCATTAACGACGGAACTTCTTCTCAGGCTGCTTCAAGCTGGAGGGACAGATCAGTTTCGGGCGATCCTAACCTGCCCGTAACTTCTTATACGGAAGCCAGCATTCCTAATAAGGTAAATGCCATTGTTTCTTATCGTAAAGAATATGGTAAACATTTCGCCTCTTCAATAGGATTGGTGTATGATTATTCACCGGGTACCGGTCCGTTTGGTGCTACCCGTTTCCATTACACCTATAACGGTGATTTAAATAATGACGGGCAGAGTTCTAACGACCTGATTTATATTCCACGGAATATAAATGAAGTCAGGCTGGTGCCTGAAAGTAGCAGCGACACCAGGACTGCCGCACAGATCTGGACCGATCTTGAAAACTATATCGATCAGGACGATTATCTGAAATCACGCAAAGGAAAATATGCGGAACGGAATGGCGCTTTATTTCCTTACGTGAACCGTTTGGATCTGAGTTTTAACCAGGATTTCTTCTTTAATGTAAAAGGGAAAAGGAATACCCTGCGTTTTTCGATTGATATTCAGAATTTCACCAATCTGTTAAATAAAAACTGGGGGGTAGCGCAATCAACCAACAGAACTTCATTGATGAATTTCAAGGGACTGAATGTGCAGGGGGAACCTACTTTCTCCTTCCCTTACTCAGATGCTGATAACAAAGTTCCCCTTACACAGACCTTCCGGGATAATCCTGGCATCATTTCAAGATGGAGCGCTTTATTCGGTGTGAGGTATATTTTTAACTAATTTGACCCGATGCATAAAAAAAATCCCTGGTACAGCGCCAGGGATTTTTTTATGCCTTATTCATTTAATCATTCACTAACACTGCGCCAACATACACATTATTACCAGTAAGCTTTCCGTCCGCAGAGGTAAAGTTCATGTAGCAATGAACCATACCCGCATAGTCTGGCGGTATTTGTATGGTATATTTAAGTGAATACCTGTTCACCTGGTCTATCAGGATCAATCGCTTTCCCATTACAGGATGATAAATGAGGAAACTTGCCCGGTCACTGAACTGGCAATAGGCCGATTGAGATTGTGGCAGCCAGCTAAATGCAATGCCTTCGGGAGTCTGGCAGACCTGTACGCCCTCTGGAGTCACGGTATGTCCCCGGCTGTATATCATTTGTGGGTAATTGATCTGATAGGTATCCTCCTCCTTAACAAATGCATGTTCCCAGTTGTATGAATATGCTGCGTTAACCGGACTTTTGCCTTTTGCATAGGGCAGAAAGCCAATGTTCACCAGTTTGTCAATCCGGCTTAGAAAAGTGTTTAGCAAACCAAACTTCAGCTGCGCTTCCAGTTGCTTTGCTGTCGCCGGCTTGTTGCTTTTGTGATAAAGGGCACTGACGATATGTTGGCCCCGGCTGCGGCGGCCAATTCCAGGTCCGATTTTTTTACGGAAAGGGCCCAGGAGCCCCGATTTTAAAATACCCATGATCAGGAGTTTTGATTTTGAATTTCGGGAACCTCCTTATTGAAATGCCCGGTATAAATGCTGTTGGCCACCTGCGCCCTGTCTGCTGCAACAAAAGATAGATAGGTTTCCATGTATTCCGGCTGCAGACTGGAGCCAATTTCGAGTTCCGAGCTGCCGGATAAGCGGCTGTCTCCATAAAGTGAATAGATCACGGTTTCCTGTTTAGGGAAATAGGCCAGCATCATCACCTGGTCAGTCGCTTCCGGCCAGGCCATCTGAGGATCGGTATCCCATTCAAACCGGAGTCCCTTAGCTGTTTTTTCAATCCGCCAGTTTTCGGCAGGCTTTAGCGTGCCCTTGCTTAGCAATAATCGCTCATAGGCAATTTCCAGATTGGGGTATATCCCCTTGATCATATTTTTTTTGTTGTGTTTCATCGCCTGATTGAAAGCATTGTCCCTGGCGTAAATGGCTTCCGGGCGAAAGCCGGTATTGATGAAATCCAGTAATTTCCGCAGCATCTGGCTGGATATTTTTGTTGCCATTCTTGCACTAAGTTGTGATTCAGTAGGCGGTTTGGTGGTAAAACCAATTTCACGGGATACGTTTTTCCCGTTCAGTACGTAGTAAACCACATTGCCTATTTTGCCTTTATGGTGTCCATTAGGGCCGTTTTCCGCAATTGCCATAATTATTTATACTTGGTTAGCATGCAGCACATTTGTGGGTGCCGAAATTAAAGATAGCTAAACAATAGGAAGATACCAAGGAATGAGTCTGTATTGATCACAGGATGACGACAGGGAAATGCCATAGAAATCACAGAGTTGAAATACCTTTGAAATACTCTTGGAATACGGTTGGAATACCCAGCTGGTATTCCAACCGTATTCCAAGAGTAAGGTAATGGTAGCCAAACAGTAACTTAATTCAGTTATCTTCATGTAGTTTAACTGTAGTTTTCCCGTGGTCTGCTCTAATGGTGACAAAACGATTGCTCAATCCCGATATTATTTTTTACTTTTATGCCTCAAATTGCAGTTTATCATGGTTAAAATTTTTGTTGGCGGGCTGAGACCCGATGTGTCTGAATTGGATCTTGTAATGTTTATAAGTCTCCGTGCCCAGGTAAACACCATCAAAGTGGTACGTGATAAGGTGACAAAACGATGCAAGGGCTATGCCTTTCTGGAGATGGCGAATCAGGCTGAAGCGGAAAAGGCGGTATCTTTATTAAATGGGGAAACGTATCAGGGCCAGGCCCTTAATATTAAAATTTCTGAGGAGCCGGCGGTGGCGCCTAAAGCAAAAGTAAACAGCCCTTATCAAAAGAAAAGACCAAGAATCTAATCTCGGGCAAAGGACATTCTTTTGCATTAATAATGGGTATTTTTACAGGCATAAAAAAGTGCTATTTTAAAGAGAACAAATGATGGATATACCTGCATTTATCAGACAACCCTGGCCGTGGTATTTTTCGGGATTCATGATCGTCATCATTATGCTGATGCTTCTTTTCTGGGGAAAAACCTTTGGCTTTTCTGCTAATCTAAGGACCATTTGCAGCATGTTGGGCGCGGACAAAAAGAACAGCTTTTTTAATTTCGACTGGCGGGCACAACGCTGGAATCTGCTGTTTCTGGCAGGTGCTATCATCGGCGGATGGCTGTCGTCCGCCTTTCTGAGCAATCCGGATGACCTGCGTTTATCGGCTGCCACCGTAACCGATCTTAAAGCCCTGAACATACACTTTAACGGCGGCTTAAACCCGGATGAACTATTTTCGTTACGGGCGCTTGCCAACCTGGGAAACTGGGTGTTGCTCCTTATCGGTGGCGCACTGGTGGGTTTTGGCTCCAGGTATGCCGGCGGTTGTACCTCGGGTCATGCCATTTCTGGTCTGTCGAACCTGCAACTGCCTTCGCTAATCGCTGTTATCGGCTTCTTCATAGGTGGCTTAATCATGACCTGGGTAATTATGCCTTTAATTTTTTAATATGATGAGATCACTGAAATACATATTGGCCGGCATACTCTTTGGCATCATCATGGTCAAATCCGAAGCGGCATCCTGGTACCGCATCCAGGAAATGTTCAGATTTCAGTCCATTCACATGTACGG
>CAMLDJ010000310.1 GCA_946478755.1 uncultured Pedobacter sp.
CCTTTGCTCATAGCTGTTTGGAACGTTTTTTGTGTTAAATGACTTGTAAAGTAGGTTACAAATCTATAAATTTATACCTACAAAACACACAACACACAAATAAGGAATAGAGTTATGAAAACACATTATTTAATCACCAGTATCTCGGCGCTGACAACCTTAGTGGTCATGTCCTGCTCTGCACCTAGACTGGCACAGCAAAATACAAATGATGATGTGTATAATTCGGTGGCGCAAGCAAAGGAGTACAGCCAACAGGTACCGGTGAGAGAATCGGAGTATGACGCTCAGGATGATTATGGCACCAGTGATCCTTACTACGACATGGATTATTCATCACGCATTAACCGGTTCTATTATCCTAATCCCGGATGGAGGAGTTATTATGATCCATACTTCGATGGAGGATGGTATGGCAATTATGGCATGTCCCTCGGCTTCGGACTAGGCTTTGGATATAATCCTTTCTATGGCTCGTTATGGAGCTCTCCTTATTACGGATGGGGCAACTATTATTCGCCATTCTGGGGTTATAACAACTGGGGCTATAATAGCTACATCGGCGGCGGTTACTGGGGCGGTGGCTACTGGGGTGGCGGCTTTTATACCGGCAGAACAACTCCTGTAGACTACAAAGCGAGACCCTCAAGAGGAGGCAGCGGATATACTGGTTCCAGAGGTTTCGACGGCCTTTCGCCAAGGTCTTCAAGAGGACAAGGCAATGTAACATCAGGCCGTCCATCAAGGAGTACCAGTAATGGTAGAGGTACAGTAACTACCGGAAATACGAGACCAAGCAGAACAGAGAGCACCAGACCTTCTACACAGAGCTCAAGACCGGCAAGGACTGAATCAAGACCGACAAGAACAGAGTCAAGACCGACAAGAACAGAAACCAGACCAACAAGAGAATACACTCCACCTCCATCGTATTCTCCACCAAGCAGCAGTGGAAGTTCAGGCGGCGGCAGATCAAGTGGTGGCGGTAGCTACGGCGGCGGTGGTGGAAGCAGACCATCCAGAGGTGGCAGATAATTTAAGCGAAATACACAGATGAAGAAATCGATACAAATGCTAATGGTAGCTATAGTAGCTACCACAGGCACCACATACGCACAATATGCCGGCGACGCGATCAGGTTTGGCAATACAAACTACGGCAGCTCTGCAAGGTTCAAAGGGATGGGCAATGCACAGATCGGAGTTGGTGGCGATATAAGTTCATTGGGTGGTAATCCGGCAGGACTTGGCCTATTTACCAGATCTGAATTTAGCTTTACACCAGAATTTAACAATTCCAGCGCCAAGTCTGACTACCTCGATAACCGGATCAACCATTCGGGCAACAAGTTAAACGTGAACCAGGCGGGTGTGGTATGGTACAATCCGACTTACCGGCCGGCTGGTCAAAGCAGTACAAACAAGGGTGTTTTGAGTACGGTTTTCGGTATCGGTTATAACCGGAATAATGACTTTACCCAGGAATATACTTACGGAGGCAACAATGTCAACAATACCATGCGTGATTTCTTTGCACAGGAGGCCAACAGAAATATGGGTAATAATGGTGGATTGGAAGATCGCTCACTCGAAAACTATGCTTTTCAGGACTATTTGATTAATTACAATACACCCAGCAGCCCTGGTAGTTATGAATCTACTCCTTTCAGCAATAATTTGCAGAATCAAACGGCAACTATCACCGGATCTACTTCAGAACTGAACTTATCTGGTGCGATAAATATCTCCAATCAATTCTATATTGGTGCGGCTATAGGCATGGTCAATGCACGTTATATCCGCAATGCAGACTATACAGAAAGCGGACAGATCAACTCTTATAACAATGATCCAGGGGAAGGTCCCATAGGTTATGCTGGCACTGAAGATTATGACTTTACCTATTCGCAAAGTCAGGAAACCCGCGCATCTGGTATCAATGGCAGGCTTGGGGTAATTTTCAGGCCTGTTAACAATTTCAGGATCGGAGCTACTTATCAGACACCAACCTGGATGCATGTAGAAGACCAGTACGCTGAAAATCTTTATACGACCTTATCCGGCGAGCCGCTGCCTATCGGAGATGCGGTTTCCTATCCCTATAATTACCGACTAAGAACTCCTGCTAAAGGCTCCCTGGGTGCCAGTTATGTATTTGGTGGACAAGGCATCCTTTCTGCGGATGTGGACTTTGTGGATTATGCCAGCACCCGTTTCTCTATGGATGGCGGCGGTATGGCTGACCAAACAATTATGGATAACAATGCCGACATCAAAAGATTATATACTTCAGCGGTAAACTACAGGGTTGGCGGCGAGTATAAAATAAGCAACCTGAGTTTAAGGGCAGGCTACGGTTTAAATGGCAGTCCCTTAAAAGACGATGACGACCATATATTTGATACTACATATTACAGTGCGGGCCTTGGCTTTCGTGTAAACGAATATTACATTGACCTTGCCTACCAACGCGTAGAATCTGAGGACAGATTAAGTTCGTACACCTTGAACAATGGCACAGAGCCGATCGCTACTTTAAAGAATGCAAACAACAATGTGTTTTTAACGTTTGGCGTCCGTTTTTAACCAAACTTTTAAGGATAATAAAGAAAGCCCGGATCGTTGATCCGGGCTTTCCTATTTAAAAGGACATCAGCTTAAAGTATGCCATGTAAGGAAGCTCCCTTAAGGCCGAGCCTTGCTATATTTCTTTCCACTCCTTCATCTTTAATCAGTTCTGGTGCATGATGCGGCTTTTTACGCGCATCTATAATAACCGGGCCTGTACAGCCCCAGTGTTTTTCTCTAACAAAGCTGCCTACCCCATGGATATCAGCTGCAGGATTACTCCTGGTAAATGTAACCCATACCAGATTGTTAATTGAAGCCGCGGTAAACTGATGGTCATCACACAGCACAATTAATGCCAGCCCCCCGGTTTGCTGCGCTCCAAGATACTGGTTCAATAAAATCATTTCCTGCTCGGTGTGCCCTGCATCGATATAGGGCTTAGCTTTTAAAGCCAGCACCCCGGGAATTGCGATCTGATAATGATTAAATGGTTCAGGCAAGGCAAACCCCGAGGGAAGTTCAGTTGTCAGCACCCTTTTATGAGTACCCGCCGCTGCAAATACCACCTTAGAACCGCTGTTTAATCCATCCCCGCTATAATCAAGCGTATCTATGGTCGTATGGGTATGAAAATGAAGATCAGTCTTGAAATCCATCCTGGAAAGCACGTGTTGCATAAAGCCCGAGAGATCCTGCGTATCTAAACCTTCATCATCTTCTCTTGCTGCGATAAATAAATACTTGGCCAGGCTCAGCTGGTTCTTACCTAAGATATGATTGGCAATGGTAAGTATCTCCTGTGGCCTGCGTTCCTTTAAATATGGCGTGTACCTTTCACTTCCTATAGCAAACAATAAAGGGTGTACACCTGCAGCGTCAACTGCATTTACCTCTTTTAAGCCATGAATCTCCTTAGGCAAGGCCGAGCCGGCAATTTCATGGATCAGGGCACCAAAACTGGTATCTTCCTGCGGAGGTCTGCCCACCACGGTAAACGACCAGATCGCATCCTTACGGTGATAAACGTTGTGTACCTTCATCAAAGGAAAAGGATGGGTAAGGCTATAATAGCCAAGGTGATCTCCGAAAGGCCCTTCAGGCTTATTTTCCTGCGGATATACGGTACCGGTGATCACAAAGTCGGCATCGGCCGATAAGCAGAAGCCCTCCTCATCATAAAAATACCTGAACCTTCTGTTGCCCAATGCACCGGCAAAGGTCATCTCCGACAATCCTTCGGGCAGGGGCATTACCGCAGCCAATGCATGTGATGGAGGACCACCTACAAAGATACTTACTTTTAAGGGTAAGCCTTTGGCATTTGCTTTGGATTGATGGACGCCTATGCCTCTGTGAATCTGATAATGTAAGCCAATTTCCTGATCAGGTTTATAGTCATTCCCGGCAAGCTGGATCCTGTACATCCCAAGGTTGGCATTTAAAATACCGGGCTTATCCACATCCTCGGTATATACCTGGGGCATGGTGATAAATGGTCCACCATCCATCGGCCAGTTGACAATCTGCGGTAATGCACTGATCGTCGTTTTATGGAAAACCGTTTTGAAGGTTTGCTTTAAGGGCAGGGCCGTAAGTGCCGTAAAACCTATCCCAGGTATCTGCAAAGGTTTCTTCAAGGCTTTAACAGGATCAGATCGCAAATTTACCAGTTGCTCTACTTTGGCGAGGCTGTCCCGAAACATGAACTTCGAACGCTCAAGGGTTCCGAACAAGTTGGAAACAGCAGGAAACTTGCTGCCCCTGATGTTTTCAAACAACAGTGCAGGTCCCCCCTGCTCATAAACACGCAAATGAATAGCTGCCATTTCAAGGTAGGGATCTACCTCCTCTTTAATCCGGATCAAATGACCATACTTCTCTAAATCAGCAACACATTCTGCTAAGCTTTTATATCCCATTACAGCTCAAAGATATTAAACAAATATTGTTTTTAAACAGAAAAAGCCCTGCTTAGGGGCAGGGCTTTCTATTTTCATTCAGGCTTTACTTTTTTCCGGCAAATGAACGCAGCATCCAGGTATTCTTTTCTTTAAACTGCATAAATTTGTTCACCATGTCATTGGTACCGTCGTCACCTGCCTGCTCCGTAGCATCAAGCAGTTGGCGTTCCTGTTCAATTAGCTTGGCCATGTCGTCCAGTATCGCGTCTACCATGTTCAGATCTTTCATCCCGATGGTATCGACCTCCTGGATCACAGATTCTTTAATATAATCAGCAAAACGACTGTGGGGAGGTTTCCCCAGGGTAAGGACGCGCTCAGCAATCTCGTCGATGGTCACTTGTGCGTTGGTATATAATTCTTCGAACTTGATATGTAATGTAAAAAAATTCTGGCCTTTAATGTTCCAATGGCATCCTCTCAACTTCTGATAGTGAACATGATAATTGGCCAGGTAATCATTTAACATATCAACTACTGGTTTTACTTCTTTTTCGTTTAAACTGATTTCTTTTGCGTCCATATTGTGATCGTGATTTTTATGCCCGGAAAGGGCTATTGAGTTAGTAACAAATATCCAGGAAAATGGTTTTCAAAAATGTTGCCAAATCATGCAATACCGCCAAAAAAAGAACGTTTAATATTCGAATTCGACGCGTTATTTATATTATTCGTATAATTGCCCTAGAAAAATTTACAAAGACATTAATGCATAAATTGTATATAGTATCCGTTTTCGCTCTCCTGATCAACCTGTCTGCAGCAACAGCAAGCACCAGGGATTCCATAGGAGTAGAAAACTACAACGGAAAAAAACTCATTGTACATCAGGTTGTTGCCAAAGACACCTACTATTCGATTGGCAGACGTTACAATGTTGTTCCAAAGGTGATCATGAACTTTAACGACAGCAAGTTTTTACAGATTGGTGTGATCATAAAAGTACCAACAAACCTTCCTTTTAACAGCAAGACAGTTTCCGGAAAAGTCAATCAGGCAGCGGTTACCGCTTCAGCAAATAATGACGAGCTTATTGATCACACTGTTCAGAAAAAAGAGAACCTGAACATGCTGGCAGAAAAATACGGAACAACCGTGAACGAGATCAAGCGGGTAAATAACCTGAATTCTAATCGGCTTCGAATTGGTCAGCTGTTAAAGATCCCTGCAAAGGGGGCAGAGCAGCCCCATAATGAAGTGGTTCAGGCAAATCCTGTAAAGGACAGAACGGAGGAAACCGTAGTAAAGACGCAAATTCCTCCTGAAAACAGGTATAAAAAATCTGACCGGGTACGCGAAACAAAGACACCAGCTGAAGGCAAACCCGAACCATTTATTGAGCATACCGTTGCTTCGAATGAAACCATGTATTCTATTGCTACGCGCTATAAAATGACCATGGATCAGTTGAAGGCGAAAAATAACCTATCGGACAATTCCCTGCGCATCGGTCAGAAGTTACTCATCAGCGGACAGCACCCTAAAAACGCTTATAATTCTGCAGGAACACATGCCGATAGCATCAACTCCATAACGGACCCTGCCCTGAGATATCCGGCCAGCAGATATGGCTTAAACCAGGTAGATGAAAAAGGCGCTGGCATCTGGATCGAGGATGCAGATCTTGACCCTTCAAAGATGCTTGTATTACACCGTTCGGCCCCTATAGGCACGGTGATGAAGATCACTAACCCGATGACCAACAGGTCTACCTTCGCTAAAGTTGTTGGTAAATTCACGGAGAATGAGTCCACAAAAGATGTGATCATTGTAATGACAAAAGCTGTTGCTGATGCACTTGGTGTTTTAGACAAAAGGTTTTAT
>CAMLDJ010000311.1 GCA_946478755.1 uncultured Pedobacter sp.
ACTTTTCGGGATCAATCTGTGTCCGAACTTCCCATATTTTGAAAAAAAGCTCCTGAAGCACTTCTTTTACCAGGTCGTCAGATTTGAGAAGTTTAAACAAGTTTCCGGCTATCCGATGTTTATAGTTATCGTATAAGATTTCAAACGCACGCTCGTCCCCATCTTTCAATTGAAGCAATAAAGACTTCTCATCGGTTTGATTAATGTTGACCATTCGTATTACAAATATACATTAACTTAAAAAAACAAGGTAGTAAAAAAACCGAATACGCTACTGCTATTGAAATTAGCAATTTGCTTTTTTTTTTGTAACTTCCTGCGAGGTTTTATGGAACGTAAATTTCTTTTTAACGATTTCCCTTGCTATTCATGTCTAGTATCTAATTGAAAAACAGTACTTTGCATAATTGTATTAAGTGATTCTAAAGACTATCTCTTGCATTTGAGCATCTGATTTTCAGAAGCTTAAAAAGACTATATCCTTTTATTCAACCTTAATTTAATAGTAAAAAGTGCTTTTCTTATCTTTCGAAGAAAAACATCTTAAAATTGACGTTTTAAAAACGACTTCCATGAAATTCCCTTTTCCAAACGATGTGTGCAATTTGAGAAGAATCTGTAATAAATGAAAAAACTTATATTTACGGTCTTAATTATTTTGACCAGCAATTTCGTATCAGCACAAAACCACGAAAAAGAAGTTTTAGAATATCTTCAAAAAGAAATGCAGGAGCAAAAAATTCCTGGATTGCAAGTTAGTGTAATTAAAAACAACAAGCTGATCTTGTCAAAAACAATGGGATTGTCAAACATCACATTTTCTATACCTGCCGAAGACAATACAATATTTTCAATAAATTCGATAGCAAAAATATTTGCAGCAACGGCAATTATGCAATTGGCCGAAGAAAACAAAATCGAAATTGAGCAGCCAATCTCAAAATATCTTAATGGATTACCAACAAATTGGGGAACAATTACAGTAAAACAATTGCTGAGTCACACCTCTGGACTTCCCGACATTGAAAATTCAAGTACAGGAGAATTGGTGGGTGGAAAAGGACAAGATTCGGCTTGGGTAAAAGTTCAGAAAATGCCTTTGCAGTTTAAAGCGGGAGAAGATTTTAGTTATAATGCCACCAATTATGTTTTGATACAAAAAATCATCGAAAAATACAGCGGTTTACCATTCGAAGCATTTGTTCAAAAAACTCAATTCAACATTGCTAAAATGGAAAAAACAGTATATGGAAATTCATTTGATGTAATAGAAAATAAAAGTCCCACGTATTGTTTTTACTATTTTGATAAGGCAATTGGCGACTATGTTAAAGGCACACATTTAATCGAAACTTATGAAAGTTTCCCCACAATAATGAGAACGGATGCAGGTGCTTTTTCAACATCAAATGACCTTGCAAAATGGATTATTGCATTACAAACTGGAAAATTCCTAAAAAATAAATCAAGTTTAGGGACAATGTGGGAACCCGTAAAATTGAATAATGGAAAATATGGTGGTTTTGGCGGAATTTTAAATGGTTACGCGTTAGGCTGGCCCGTAATAATTAGGGAAAATCATCCAGGAATAGCACCAATTGGAGGCGGACGAGCTTCAATTGCAATTTATCCAAAAGACGATTTAGCAATAATTTTATTTACAAATTTATCAGGAATTCCAGTCGAAGAAATGGCAGACCACATTTCAAAATTATATTTATAAAACGAAAAAAAACAGTAAAAAAATCTTAAAAAATCTTTTTCCTTTTTATTAAATCGGAAATGAGGGACAAACTTAGTAAAAGCATCGACAAAAAAATCAAAGCAAAAGAGGCTGAAGTCTGCGTAAGGCACAGAATTTCAGCCTCTTTTATGGAAGTTATCTATAGTATTTATTGTTATTTTGGGGGTCTATTTTCCGATACAAAACTTGCTAAATATATTCTCCAGCAAATCATCCGTGGTCACTTGTCCTGTAATCTCCCCAAGGTAATGTAAGGCCTGCTTAATATCCATCGCCAGAAAGTCAGAAGTAACCGGATTATCCAGCCCTTCAGCCACGCTGTTCAAAGCGGCCCTGGTTCTTTGCAAAGCCTCTACATGCCTGATATTGGTCACCATAGTATGGTTATCCGATAATTGATCACCTATCGCGATATCGTATAGCAACTGCTTCAATTCTTCTATATGCTGCTGTTCTTTAGCAGAAATGTCAATAAAACCGATATCAGCCGGTAATTTTAGTTCCTTTAACCGGTCGCTGAAAGAAAGGTCCATTTTATTGGCAACGGCAAGAAACGGGACCCCAGGTTTGTGCAACCGTAAAACATCCTCCTCTATTTCCGCGTCAGAAAGATTGACCACATCAAACAAATAAACCAATACGGCCGACTGGCTGATCTTCTGCATGGTCTTCTCCACGCCTATCGCCTCAATCGTATCTGTCGCTTCGCGGATACCGGCAGTATCGATCAACCTGAAATTAATACCGTTTATATTCAATACCTCTTCAATGGTATCCCTGGTGGTACCTGCAATTTCACTTACAATTGCGCGGTCCTCATTTAACAACGCGTTTAACAAAGTTGACTTACCAGCATTTGGCCTGCCTGCAATGACCGTATTGATCCCCAGCTTAATCACATTGCCCAGTTCAAAAGAACGGATCAGCTTGTTCAGTACCAGGGTGATCTTCCCGATGAGCTCCTGCAGCTGGTCCCTGTTGGCAAATTCAACATCCTCCTCTGCAAAATCAAGCTCCAGCTCAATCATAGATGCAAAATGGATCAGCTGCTCGCGCAATACGTTCAGCTCATTGCTGAAACCTCCCCTAAGCTGATTCATAGCCACATTATGCGCCGCTGCTGAATCTGAAGAGATCAGGTCGGCAACCGCTTCAGCCTGAGAAAGATCCAGGCCACCATTTAAAAAAGCCCTTAAGGTAAACTCCCCTGGTTTGGCCGCTGAGGCTCCTCTCCTGATCAGTAAATTGATGATCTGCTGAATAATGTAGTTCGATCCATGGCAAGAAATCTCCACCACATTCTCCTTGGTATAGGATTTAGGAGCAATAAACAAACTCACAAGTACTTCATCAATAACTACATTGCCGTCTTTAATTAAACCAAAATGTATCGTATGCGAATCCTGTGCAAGCAGGTCTTTCCCGCTAAATACGGAGTTCGTAATCGCAATAGCATCCTTTCCTGAAAGGCGGATTACCCCTATAGCACCCACTCCAGGCGGGGTAGATAAAGCAACTATAGTCTCATTTGTAATCATGGGCAATCCTTGTTAAGTTTAATTTGTGGCACAAAATTAGCCAAACATTCGGTACCTTATACTATTACCGCTTCAAAATCAAACAAATTACCAATGAAAGACATGCCTCTTACCGTCCGACGGTCGATCGAATTACTTGGAGTAGTCCTTGTTACGGCTATTCTTGTGGTTGGAAACGACATTATTATGCCTGTAATCATGGCCTTCTTTATCACCATCCTGCTGTTGCCTATGTACAGGTTTTTGATTAGATGCAAATTCCCGGAGATAGCAGCCATTATCCTGCCGATCCTATTACTGGCCATATTTCTGGGGCTTATCGTATGGTTTTTCTCGGCACAGGTCGCCAACCTGGTGAGCGATTTTCCTCAGATCAAGAAAAACGTGAGCGCCCACCTGAACGCGATCAGCGCATGGATCAACAGCATCAGCCATTTCTCCACCAAAGAACAGGTGAAGTTTATCAACGACAAAAGTAACGACCTGTTGGGGATGGCCGGAAAAGCTGCAAGCGGTGCAGCGGTAACCTTAAGCTCAATCTTCGTCTTTGTGGGGCTGCTGCCTATTTATATCTACCTGATGCTCTTTTATAAGGACATCCTATTGCGTTTCGTTTTCATGTGGTTTAAGTCAGACCACCATCCTAAAGTAAAAGAAGCCATTTACGAAACAGAAGCCATCATTAAAAATTACCTGCTGGGCTTGCTGATCCAGGTGACCTATATGACCATTTTACTGGGTGGTATCTTAATGCTTCTCGGCATTAAACACGCCCTGCTGATCGGGGTGATCTTTGCCATCCTTAACCTGATCCCCTATGTAGGTGCCTTACTCGGAAACATCATTGGGGTACTGCTTACGCTAACTTCCTCAACGGAGCTTTGGCCTGTCCTTACCGTTTTATGTGTGATAGCCGGAGTTCAGTTCCTGGACAACAACATCCTGATGCCACGGATAGTCGGCTCGAAGGTGAAGATCAATGCCTTATTTGCGATCCTGGGGGTGATCATTGGCGGAAGCATTGCCGGCGTATCCGGGATGTTCCTGTCTATGCCGATCATCGCGGTATTAAAGGTGATATTCGATAGAACAGAGACCTTTAAACAATGGGGCGTATTGTTGGGTGATGAAAGACCATCAAAAAGCCCGATGACCTTTCCGGCATTCAGGAAAAAGAAAGCTGTGCCCGAAAAGCCAGGGGTAGAAAAGACAAAAGAGAAGGATTAACCCGCTCTTTTGTCTTGAGCAGGCATCGCCTGCTTTAGGTATTTTCTCTACATACGCTCCGGAACGGTGATTCCTAAAATGCGCATGCCATTTTTCAATATGGTGGCCGTTACAAAACTCAGATTCAAACGGTGCTGTCTAACTCCATCCTGCTCCTCTTTAATGATCGGCGGCGTTTCATGGTAAAACTTATTAAACATTTTTGCTACTTCATATAAGTAGTTCGCCAAAAGCGCCGGACTGTAGGTTTTCGCGGCCGACTGGATCTCTGCCGGGTATTTCGCCAGCAGCATGATCATTTCCAGCTCTGTGGCGGTAATGGCCGCATCTGCAACCCCGGTATAAGCATAGTCATAATCCGCTTTTTGCAGTAATGATTTAATCCTTGCATGGGTATACTGTATAAAAGGACCTGTATTGCCCTGGAAATCTATCGATTCTGCCGGATCAAACAGCAAACGCTTCTTAGGCTCTACCTTTAGTAAGAAGTACTTTAAGGCTCCCATACCAATGTTATAATACAGGCGCTGCTTTTCCTCTTCCTCAAAATCATTCACTTTGCCCAAAGCTTCTGTTTTCGCCTTTGCGGTCTCGATCATTTCTGCAACCAGGTCGTCGGCATCCACTACCGTTCCCTCGCGCGACTTCATTTTTCCGCTTGGCAGATCAACCATACCATAGGATAAATGGTGCAGGCCTTTGGCCCAGCTTTTACCCAGCTTCTCCAGAATTAGGAACAGCACCTTAAAATGGTAGTCCTGCTCATTACCGACTACATAAATGGATTCATCCACTTTGAAGTCGTCATATTTCATTTGCGCGGTACCCAGGTCCTGCGTCATGTACACAGAGGTACCATCGGCCCGTAAAACAAGCTTCTGGTCCAATCCGTCCGCAGTCAGGTCAATCCATACCGAGCCGTCAGGTTTTTTAAAGAACACGCCCTTTTCCAAGCCTTCCTCAACAGTACCCTTGCCCAGCAAATAGGTATTGCTTTCGTAATAATACTTATCAAAATCAACTCCCAGGTTCTTATACGAAACTTCGAAACCCTCATATACCCAGCCGTTCATTTTCTTCCACAAGTCAATCACTTCAGGCACACCGGCTTCCCAGTCCTGCAGCATGGTTTGTGCTTCTTTAATTAATGGTGCGTTTTTCTTGGCTTCCTCCTCGGTCTGCCCCTCCAGCTTTAAAGCATCAATTTCCTTTTTATAGGCCTTGTCGAAAATGACATAGTACTTCCCTACCAGATGATCTCCCTTTAACAGCGTACTTTCAGGAGTTTCTCCGTCGCCCCATTTTTGCCAGGCCAGCATCGATTTACAAATGTGGATCCCCCGGTCATTGACCAGATTTACCTTCACCACATCGTAGCCACTTACTTTAAGTAATTCTGCAACTGAATACCCTAACAGGTTGTTCCTCACATGGCCAAGGTGTAAAGGTTTGTTGGTATTTGGTGAGGAATATTCGACCATCACCTTTTTTCCGTTTGGTTTAAAGGTGCCAAATTCCGGGCTCAACAGATCGGTATTGAATAAATTTACCCAATACGCATCTGCAATGCTCAGGTTTAAAAAGCCTTTAACGACGTTGAAAGCAGTAACTTCTTCCAGGTGTTGTACCAGATATTCACCCAGATCGGTAGCCGTTGCTTCAGGTGATTTTTTCGAGAAGCGCACGACAGGAAACACCACAATAGTGATCTGGCCTTCAAATTCAGTCCTGGTATCCTGTAAGCTCACCTGGTTTTCAGGTAGATCCTGATTGTATACTTCCTTTACTGCAGCTACCGTTGCAGCGATAATATGTTGTTCGATGTTCATATGCTAAT
>CAMLDJ010000312.1 GCA_946478755.1 uncultured Pedobacter sp.
CTTCCTCTATTTCATAGCCCAAATATTTTAAATTGAGCATTTTACCATTGGCACTGATTTTCAGATGCTCATTAATATAAGCCGCTATCAGGATATCCAGCTGTTCCCGGTTAGCAGGTCTTAGTATGTTTACTTTTTTCCTGTATTTCTCTTCCAGCGCTTTTTCAAAATCATCAAAGAAAACCCTGACGCTAACCTGTACCGTTCCAGTATTTTTATTGTGCACGATTTCCGTCACACTGACATAAAAAGGATGAAATATATTTAACCAAAAAAGTAATAATAGTCGCGACATTTTGTTTTTCTTAATCCAAATGAGGATATTGCTGTAATATTTAGCTAAAATACAAATTTATTAGATGCAGGACTTCCCCCTTTATTTTCAATTAGGTTGGCAACATATTTTAGACTGGCAGGGTTATGATCACATTTTATTTGTAATCGTGTTATGCGGAACTTATGCTTTAACGGATTGGAGAAAGGTATTGATCCTGGTTACCGCTTTCACTGTTGGTCATAGTGTTACACTCGCTTTAAGTGTGTTTAACATCATCAGTATTAAAACCTCACTAATTGAATTCCTCATTCCTATTACCATCCTGGTCACTGCCCTATCAAACGTTCTAAGTAAAAGACAAAAACCAAAAGGCCAGCGTTTTAAATATACAATGGCATTATTTTTTGGTCTGATCCATGGGCTGGGCTTTTCCAACTATCTGAAAAGCCTCCTTGGAAAAAGCAGCAGCATAACAGCGGAACTGTTTGCCTTTAATATCGGACTGGAATTTGGCCAGGTCATAATCGTCACCGGAGTTCTAATTCTATCCTTTATTCTGATCTGGATTGTAAAAATAAAGCGATGGGATTGGAATTTCTTTCTTTCATCGGCTATATTTGGAATATCGTTTGTAATGGCGGCTGAAAGGCTTTTTGCATTAATCCGTAGCTAACTTATTTAATATCAGATCATCAATGAATAAGAATCTCTTATTTTTTATTGCTGTTACCTGCAGCATAAATGCCTTCAGTCAGCATATCAACAACCCGGGCTCCAATCATGGGAATAAATTTGAACAACTGGGTACGATCATTTCCGATCCGAACCTTTACCGTTCCGCATCAGGTGCCCCCGGCCCTGCATACTGGCAACAACGTGCAGATTATGAAATCAAAGCAGAACTTGATGAAAAGAACCTCCGCTTAAATGGTGCTGAAACTGTTACCTATTACAACAACTCTCCTGATCCCCTGAGTTATTTATGGGTACAGCTCGACGAGAATCAGCATAAGGCAAGCAGCGACAACAAACTCACGGAAAGCAGCAGAATGACCGATCAGATGAACTATAAAGCATTATCTGATATCATCAATCCAGAAAATGACCTGGGCGTAAAAATATTAAAAGTAACCGATGAGAAAGGAACAGCCCTGCCTTATACCATCAACAATACCATGATGCGGATAGACCTCCCGTTTGTTTTGCAACCAAAGCAAAAATATAAACTTAAAATCAGCTGGAACTATAAAATATCCAACCGTATGGTTGATGGCGGCAGGGGCGGATACGAATACTTCAAGGAAGACGACAACTATCTTTTTACCATTACGCAGTGGTTTCCACGGATGGCCGTTTATTCTGATTTCCAGGGATGGCAAAATAAACAATTCGAAGGCAGAGGTGAATTTGCGCTCGCATTTGGGAATTATAAGGTCAGCATGACTGTCCCGGCCGATCACGTGGTCGGTGCCACAGGTGTCTGCCAGAATTATGCCCAGGTGCTCCGTCCGGCCAGTTTAAAAAGATGGAACGCTGCCCAGTCTGCAAAATCACCTGTAGAAATTGTGAATCTCCCGGAAGTAAAGTCTGCCTTGGGCAAAAAATCATCCGCAAAAAAGACCTGGATCTACACGGCCGAAAATGTCAGGGATTTTGCATGGGTATCATCCCGCCGGCTGGTTTGGGATGCTATGGCCACCAACATCAACGGAAAAAAAATCATGGCCATGTCTTACTACGGCCCGGAAGCTTACCCCTTGTACCATAAATACTCTACCAAGGTGGTCGCCCATACCTTAAAAGAATACTCGAAACATACCATTCCATATCCCTATCCGGTAGCCATCTCCGTAGAAGCCGCCAATGGCATGGAGTACCCGATGATCTGCTTTAACTACGGCCGGGCCGAGAAAGACGGCACCTATAGCGAAGCCATTAAATACGGTATGATCAGCGTCATCATCCATGAGGTAGGACACAACTTTTTCCCGATGATTGTCAATTCAGATGAAAGACAATGGTCCTGGATGGACGAGGGCCTGAACACCTTTTGCCAGTATCTTACCGAGCAGGCCTGGGACAACAATTATCCTTCCCAACGTGGTCCCGCACATAAAATTACGGATTACATGAAAATGCCAAAGGACCAGTTGGAGCCCATAATGACCAATTCCGAAAACATTATCAACTTCGGACCGAATGCTTATGCAAAACCTGCTACGGCGCTAAATATATTAAGGGAAACGGTAATGGGCCGGGCACTTTTTGATCATGCCTTCAAAGAATACGCAAAGCGATGGGCCTTTAAGCACCCCACACCGGCTGATCTGTTCAGAACAATGGAAGACGCTTCTGCGGTCGACCTTGACTGGTTCTGGAGGGGCTGGTTCTTCGGCACGGATCCGGTTGATATTGTTTTAGACGATGTGCGCTATTACCAGATGAACAGTATGCCGCCTTTAGCTGAGCAGAATGAAAATAAAAAAACGTACGACAGAGACCAGTATAACATCGGCAGGGAACGCAACCGCAGCGAGGGTATAAAATTCGCTGTAGAACAGGATACCAGTCTGCAGGATTTTTACAATAAGTTCAATCGTTTTGAAGTCAGCGAATCTGCGGATCAGGAGTTCCGGAATTATCTGAGCAGCCTTTCGGCAGATGAACGGAAACTCTATGAAAGCAAAAAGAATTTCTATGAACTTCACTTTTCAAATAAAGGCGGACTGGTCATGCCCATAATTATTGAGTGGACATTTACTGACGGCAGCAAGGAGCTGGACCGGATCCCTGCTTACATCTGGAGGAAAGACGAAAACAAAGTCACTAAAGTGTTTGCGAAAGACAAGGAAGTGGCATCGATACAAATAGACCCTTACCGGGAAACGGCTGACATTGATGAAAGCAATAATGCATGGCCCAGAAAAAGCCAACCTTCCCGGTTTGAATTGTTTAAACAGCAACGCGAACCACGTGGATCGTCGTCGGGAATGAACCCAATGCAGCAATCCAGGCAGCGATAGCCTGCTAAAAGAATCCCAGCTGGCCTTTATCATCAATCTTGATGTCCTCAGGATTGGTGATTTCAAAATCGACTTTCTTAACCGGCTTTTCCCCTTTTTCTGGCTCAGGCTCTTCTTTCTCCTTTTTTTCGGTCACAGCCTTTGCGGGTTTATCAGCCGCCGGGTTGCCCCATGCTTTTTTAGGTTTTTCCGGACTCGCCGCTTTTTCCACGGCCGGGCTTTCTTTGCCAGGCGGCAAGTTTTCAGCGGTAGATGCTCCGGATTCTTCAGCTGGTCCTGCAGTCTTCTCCGGGACGACCTTGCTTTCAAAAACTTTTTTAGCCTTTGGTGCCGGTCCTTCATCAAGAGATTCAGGCCCATCAGCCGCGTCATCCTCTGCATCAGGTAATGGAACCTCCTCTTCATCGGCATCTTTACTCAATGCAGGATCAACCAATTCCTCTTCATTGTTGTCCTGTACGATATCCTCTGCATCCTGAACAGGTTCATCTCCAGCTTCCTGCATTGTATTTTCCGACAGCATAGCAACCGCTTTGGCTTCTTCGGCCAATTCGATCTCTTTATTGTTAGAAATGGTGATGTTCTTAACCTCATGGGCAGTGATCCTGTTCCCATTCGCTTTAATTCCCTTCAGGTCAATAAATTCTGTCAATACAATTTCCAGCGTTTCTGGTATCTGGGTCTTGCCTTTCAATATATCTACCGTCAGTACTGCTGCAGGGTTACTGGTCAGGTACAAGAATTTAGAACCATTCTCTTCACTGATCAGGCTTAACTTTTTACCTACCGCAATCGCTTCGAATAAGAATCTCTTGATGAAATAATTTTTCGCTTTGCCTTCATACTGTACAACCGCGAAAGGCTTTTCGGGGTCAAACTTCTGAATGAGGATCAGGTCGGCATCAAAATGATTGCTCAGCTCAAAGGTGCTCAGCTCATACCAGCCATCTTTATGTACCTGTAAAATTTTGTCTTCGCCATCAAATTCTCCCAGATACTTACCTCTGCCGTCTACGTTAAGCCTTCTCAGAAGGTCATCATACCAGATCTTTAATCCAGATAAGGTAGACACGCCTTTACTCTTCAGCAAGATCTTTTTGATCGGGTATTTAGATACGATGTTTCCCTGTGATCCGCGGCCCTTGATGGCGATCTCTGCGAAGTCCAGGTCAAATTGTAATTTCTTTAATTTCGTATGGGGCTTAAGCTGTACGGTGATCAGTTCTGCCTCGCCATTTGGGTTTGCGGTGAAATACAAGACTTTAGAGCCCTTACTCCCCTTTGTCAGATCGTATTCTTTATCACGCGTAACCCCTACTACAGCAAAGCGCTTGACATAGGAGACCCCGCTGGAACCATCTTTATAAACCATGTTATAAATGGTGCGCTCATCCCCTTTCTTGAACACCTGCGCATGTAATATTCCTTTACCAACGAAAGTCTTATCAGCCACTTTGGTGATGATGCATTTTCCATCCTCCCGGAAAACGATGATCTCATCAATGTCAGAACAATCCGCAACAAACTCATCCTTACGAAGGCCTGTCCCTATAAAACCATCCTCACGGTTCAGGTACAACTTCACATTGGCAAGAGCTACTTTAGAGGCCTCCACACGATCGAACAGGCGAATCTCTGTTTTACGTTCCCTGCCTTTACCATACTTATCTTTTAGTTTCTGGAACCAGGCGATGGCATATTCCGTCAGGTGACGCAGGTGGTTTTTAACTACTTTTATTTCATCTGAAAGCGATTTCATTTGCTCGTCCGCTTTTTTAACATCAAAGCGGGTAATGCTGCTCATCGGTTTATCAATCAGCTTTTTAAAATCCTCCGGCAGTATTTCTCTATAAAGATCGGGTTTAAACGGTTCAAATAACCTGTTTAAAACTTCTACCACGATATCAAAATTCCCCGAATTCTCATATTCGGCATTTTTGTACATCCCTTCCTGAATGAAGATCTTTAACAATGAACTAAAGAAAATTTTCTCCTGCAATTCATGTAGCTTAATCTCCAGTTCCTTTTTCAACAATCCTTTGGTATGCAAAGTATTCTCGATCAGGATGTCATTAACACTTAAAAACTGTGGCTTTTCGTCCTTAATGATACAGGTGTTAGGAGAAATAGAAACCTCGCAGGAAGTAAAGGCATACAAGGCGTCGATCGTCACGTCCGGAGAAATCCCCGGCGCGAGCTGGATTACAATTTCTACATGTGCCGCCGTATTGTCTTCGATCTTCTTAATTTTGATCTTCCCTTTGTCATTGGCCGAGAGGATGCTATCGATTACCGAGCCCGTAGTGGTGCTGTAGGGAATTTCGGTGATGACCAATGTTTTTTTGTCCTTTTCCGTGATCTTTGCCCTTACCCTGATCCTGCCACCACGCATCCCTTCGTTATAGGCAGAAAAATCGGCCATCCCACCTGTAAAGAAATCGGGCAAAATATTAGGACGCTGGCCTTTTAGCGCTTCAATCGAAGCGTCAAGCAGCTCCACAAAATTGTGGGGCATTACTTTGGTAGCCAAACCAACAGCAATTCCTTCAGCACCTTGTGCAAGCAACAAAGGGAATTTAACCGGCAAAGTCACAGGTTCGTTATTACGACCATCATAGCTGAGCTGCCAGATCGTGGTATCACCATTAAATACCACTTCGTTGGCGAACTTGGAGAGACGCGCCTCAATATAACGGGGAGCAGCGGCATTGTCGCCCGTTATTGGGTCTCCCCAGTTTCCCTGGCAATCAATAAGCAAATCTTTCTGACCAATCTGCACCATGGCATCTCCAATAGATGCATCTCCATGCGGATGATACTTCATGGTATTCCCGATCACATTGGCGGCTTTATTAAAGCGTCCGTCATCCATCTCTTTCAGAGAATGCATAATACGACGCTGCACCGGCTTCAAACCATCATTGATGTGTGGCACAGCGCGATCCAGAATTACATAAGAAGCATAATCGAGGAACCAGTTTTCGTAAA
>CAMLDJ010000313.1 GCA_946478755.1 uncultured Pedobacter sp.
ATCTGCAGGATATACAAATTGAAAAAGTAAGAGCTGGGCAAGCAAGAGTTGCCAGTGTCTTTCTAAACGGAAAAGTAACCTGTCCCAGTCCAGATTTTTGCCTTGCTTCAACAGCAGGTGATTGATGTCTGCTCCGTCATAACGTTCTCTGTTCTGTACATATACTTTACACCAGATCAGTTCCTCGGCAGGCATATACTTAACAGGAAGGCCTTCATAAGTGCCACTAACTGCATGCATATACCAGGTATCGTCTACATTACAGATGTTGTTAACGGTGTCAAAAATGATGTCGATATAATACCCGTTTTTTAAAATCTTTGCCAGCCATCGTATATCTGTTAATTCGGTTTGATATCCTTCGTCGCCAAGAATTTTTAAAATCTGTGAATATTCAGAAACCTTGCAAAAAATATCCAGGTCTTTTATATCTCGCTCTATACCGGTATAATGATACATGGCAACCCCTCCGCCGAGCATAAAGTTGAGCGAGTGAAGCTGAAGTGTCTCAAGCACCTGCAAGTAAAATGATACAGCCTGTATATTTTCCTGTTTTTCGTCCATCACTTATTTCCTATGAATTTTAAGGGTTATACATGGTTCATACACAACAGCTGGTAGTCAAATAGGTTTGACTTAGGGGAATACCTGCATAATCAAGTATTTATCTGATGCAGTTCGCGTATTAAAGTTCTATTATTGAGTAGCTATTTTATCAACCACTGCCTGCCGTATTTGTTTACTCATAAGAAGCTTAATTTTAATTCTGCTTATGGAAAGTCTAAACAGTCTGATAGCCGGGCGCATTACTGGAAAACGGATATTGATAACAGGTGGTACTACCGGTATTGGCCGCGCAACTGCAATTCTCCTCGCCTCGCATGGGGCCAGAATTATGATCTTTGGCCGGAACCATGAACAAGTGGAGGAAACGATAGCTGCGATCAGGTCGCTGGAAAACCAAACCGACTGCTATGGCATGACCGCTGATATCGCCGATCCGGCGGATATCTCACATGTTTTTGAGATGGTTGATAACCGCTTTGGGGGAATTGACATCCTGATCAATAATGCAGCCCTTTCCTACCAAAGTATTATGGAGGGGGATTATAAACAATGGCAGTATGTGGTACAGACAAACCTAATGGGTTATATGGCTTGTTGCCACGAAGCTGTAACCAGGATGAGGCACACCAGGTATGGTCATATCTTAAATATCGGGTCAATGAGTGTGGATGTACGGGAACAAAACAGCTCCGTCTATGTTGCGACTAAGTCTGCCATTCAGGGGTTTTCGGAAGCGTTTAGAAAAGAAGTCAATTTGATGGGTATCAAGGTGACTTTGATCGAGCCTGGGGCTGTCGACACAGATATGCAGAAAGGATCGGCATCAGAGAAGGAAGGTAAAATTGAAAGTATGGAAATGTTGGAGGCGGATGACATCGCCCTAAGTGTGCTTTTCTGTCTGGCGCAACCACTAAGAACCGACATTGTGAAACTTCAGATCAGACCTCATTTGCAGCTGATATAATTGCCAAGTGATTAAGTCTATAGCTTGTTTGCCAGATGTTTAATCACTTTCCTGTTGAATGGGTTGCAGGTAACTACCTTTTTTCCGGTCAGTAAATATCTTTTTACAGCGCTAAATACGTATTCGAAAAACAGACAAAACAATTGCTTTTAAAAACTTGTACCTACTATAGTTAATCATTTATTTATCAAAAAAGTTTACTTATGGAAGAATTGGAAAATGATCAAAGTGAAGGCAAAGTCGCCGAAATGATCGAAGAACAGACGGCAAAGATTCCGTCAGATGTTTATTTGTGGGCAGCATTGCTTTCAATGGGGGCTTCACTTACCCTAAAATGCTTTGGACACAAACACACCGCACTTTTTGTGGGTCAATGGGCAGCCCCTTTTCTGTTGCTGGGGGTTTATAATAAAATTGTTAAAACTCAGGGCCACGATTAAGTTATTCACCTATTAAATTTTGAAACTATGTTCTATCACGTTAAAGAATTACAATTCAATGCAAGGGTATCCAAGCCCGATCCAAGATTCGCGCGTTTACTACTTGAGCAGTTTGGAGGCGCTAATGGAGAGCTGAAAGCGGCAATGCAGTATTTTACGCAGGCTTTTAGCTGCAAGCAACCCTTTCCCGATAAGTATGATATGTTAATGGATATTGCTACTGAAGAATTCAGCCACCTGGAAATTGTTGGCGCGACCATTCAGCTGCTGCTTACTGGTGTTAACGGCGAGCTTAAACAGGCAGCCGAGCAGGATGATATCAGTACGCTTCTTGAGGGTAAGGCAGCTAAAGAAGATTACATCCATGAAGCCATGATCAATCCTCACTTTTATGCACTTACTGGGGGCGGTCCGGCGGTAACCGACTCCAATGGAATCCCCTGGTCCGGAGCGTATGTCAATGCAAATGGCGATCCAACCGTTGATATGCGTTCGAACATGGCCGCAGAATCCCGGGCTAAGATTGTCTATGAATACCTGATGAAATATACCGACGATCCCTATGTAAAGGAAACACTTACTTTCCTGATGACGAGGGAAGTGGCCCATTACCAGATGTTTGAAGCCGCTTTGGCTACCATCCAGCCAAATTTCCCTCCCGGTGTATTGCAAAGTGATCCTCGCCACAGCAATATTTACTACAATATGTCTAACGGAGAAAGCGTACGCGGGCCATGGAATGAGGGCCTGAGTTCACAATTAGGGGAGGAATGGCAATATGTGGCCGATCCCATCGAAAAAATACGGGAAACAGAAGGCTTGACTGATCTTGAGCCTGAAGGAACCACACGCACACTGGACGATGTTGCCAAAAAAGACCGCAAGCTAAGCGAGCAAAGGAGTGAAGAGATCATCAATGCAACAGAAGGGGCAACCCAATGGTGCACCTATAACCATCACTAACCTAAAATAAAGCAGGGATGTTAGCAATGAATTACCGTGGGCCCTACAGGGTCCGTACAGTACAAAAACCGATGCCGGAGATCTTGCATCCCGAGGATGCTATTGTGCGCGTTACCCGCAGTTGTATCTGCGGATCAGACCTACACCTGTATCATGGCATGGTACCAGATACACGTGTTGGAATGACATTTGGCCATGAATTCACGGGAATCGTTGAAGAAGTGGGACCCATGGTGCAGCGCTTAAAGGTAGGAGATCAGGTGCTGGTACCCTTTAACATTGCCTGCGGCAAATGCAACTTCTGCAAGCAGGGGCTTTATGGCAACTGCCATGAATCGAACCCAATGGCAACAGCTGTGGGAGGTATTTTCGGCTACTCCCACACGGCGGGTGGTTTTGACGGTGGACAGGCGGAATATGTCCGCGTGCCCTATGCCGATGTTGGGCCGACGGTAATTCCTCCTGATATGGATCCGGATGACGCGGTGTTGCTAACCGACGTCGTACCTACCGGTTATCAGGCAGCAGAGATGGGCGGGATCAAGCCTGGCGACACTGTAGTTGTGTTTGGTGCCGGACCAATCGGGATCATGGCCGCACGCTGCGCCTGGTTTTTTGGCCCCTCGCGGGTGATCATCATTGACCATGTTGAATACCGGCTGGAGTTTGCACGGAACTATGCCAAATGTGAGGCTTATAACTTCAAATCACTGGAAGATCCGGTGTTATTTTTAAAGAAAACCACGGACTGGTACGGGGCGGATGTTTGCATTGATTGTGTAGGCTGTGAAGCTGAAGGCAACACATTGCAAACATTTACCGGCCGTGTGATGCTGATGCAGGCTGGTGCCGGTACCGCATTGCAATGGGCAATCAATTCGGTAAAGAAGGGTGGGATTGTGTCTATAGTTGGTGTTTACGGGCCGCCCTTTAATCTCATACCCATCGGTAATGTATTGAATAAGGGTATCACCATACGGGCCAATCAGGCCTCGGTAAAGCGGCTTTTGCCCAGACTGATTGATCATGTCCAGTCCGGGAGATTAAACCCCAAAGCACTGATCACCCACCGGGTTCCTCTAGAGGAAGTGTCAGACGCCTATCGTCTGTTCTCATCGAAACTGGATAATTGTATTAAAACCGTATTGATACCGTCGACTCAATCTTAAAATTATGGAACCATCATGAGTTTACACTCGCAAACGAGAAGGAATAAAACCTCATGATAGCTTCATCACCGATAAAAAACAAATATATTCTGATGAAAAATAGCATTGTAGATTACAAAGATATCCCCGGCTGGGGCATGGACGCCGATCCGGAAAATGAGCCTACCTATCCGATGAAGAACTATACGGGGGATGACCATAAGCGTATCAATTATGAAAGATCTGTACAACAGGAAGCAAGTATTGAAATTCTACAATCGAATGAACGGCCGTCACTGACGGCTGTTTTTGGGACCTCCGTGCCGCCATCAGGTTTGAGTGGCGCAATACGCCGTTACGCCTTTAAGCATAGTGAAGATCGCTACAGGCACTGGCTACCATTGATACTGGCCGACCGGATCAATGTCTGTGAAGGAATCGTAGACGACTTAAAACGCGGACATATCCCGAACTTTTTTTCAGAAAGGGGTTGCAAGGCCGCATGGAAATACGACACCGCCCGTACCGCAATGAAGGTTGCGACCACGGCCGCATTGGCCATGATCATCATCATGTCATGTAGGCGGAGAAAATGAAGCAGCCTCTATCAGGCATGCTGACCTTCGTGTATCCCTTCCGCAAACTCTTCGACAATTTTATCATTAAAAGCAGGGAGGTCTTTCGGCCCTCTGCTGGTTACCAGGCCCTGGTCAACCACCACTTCTTCATCCATCCATTTTGCACCGGCATTGATCAGGTCAACCCTTATCGACGCGGTTGAGGTCAGCCTGCGGCCCGCTACCAGCCCGGCAGTAATTAAGACCTGTGGTGCATGACAAATAGCGGCTACAGGTTTCCCGGCTTCAAAAAAAGCTTTAACGAAGGCGATTGCCGCTTCATCTTGCCTTAAAGCATCTGGATTGAGCACTCCACCGGGCAGCAACAATCCTTCGTAGTCGTCTGCAGTCACTTCACTGATCAGTTTGTCTACGTCCACCTCAATCGTCCAGTCGTGATCGCCTTTCATGGCTTGTATTTTTCCAGGTTTGGAGGAGATGATATGTACGGTTGCGCCTTCTTCCTTTAGTCTTTGCAGAGGGTTGGTCAGTTCTGTTTCTTCGAATCCGTTCTCTGATAATACGGCTATGGTTTTATTACTTAATGTTCCCATAATTAGATTATTAAATGATCTTTTCGCCTTTAGCGCCTTGTTCGCTTCAGGCTTTCAAATAATACAAGCCGTAAAAGTTATTGTTTTATCTTTTTGAAATCTATCCCGCCCAAAACTAGGTATAAGGCTGTCCGCCACCCGTCAGGCATTTTATTCATGCGATAATGGTATCTTGGTCTGTTCAAAATCTATCAGAATGAAAGCACTTATATTTTCCTCGCTCCTCGTCCTGCTCTTTACGCTGGCAAAAGCACAGTCCTCTTTTGTACGTTTTGTAACCAGCAAAGGAGACATCACCGTCATGCTGTACGACGAAACGCCAAAGCACAGGGATATGTTTTTAAATGAGATTAAAAATGGCCTGTACACAAATGCGGCTTTTAACCGTGTAATTAAAAATTTCGTAAGTCAGGGTGGGGAGCTCGATGATACCATTTTGAACAGGGAAAAGCGGCACCCTGAATCGGGCGTTAAACGTTTTTCAGCAGAATTTAAGCCGGGATTATTCCATAAGAAAGGCGCACTGGGAGCCGGCAGAGATGATAATGTGGAAAAAGCGTCCTATTTTACCCAGATTTATCTGGTGAGGGGTAAGCGACAAACCGATGCGCAGCTTGATGCAGTGGAAGCAAAAAAGAACAGGAAAATCCCGCTGGAACAAAGGGAAATCTATAAGACAATTGGTGGGATTCCACATCTGGATCAGGATTATACGGTTTTCGGCGAAATTGTAGCAGGAATGGAAGTAGCAGACGCGATAAACCAGGTAGCCACAGGTAAAGATGATGTGCCGTTGAATCCCCTTGTCTTTACTCCTGTTTTGCTTTCTAAAAAGGAATGCCACAAGCTACGTAAAAAATTAGTCGGGCGGCCGGCCCTATGATTTAACGCTTTAAAAGTATCATGTCTATGCCGAAAGCATAGATTTACAGATCAGCTGATTCTCATCGGGGTTCCAGCCCCTGCAGGGGAGGCATTT
>CAMLDJ010000314.1 GCA_946478755.1 uncultured Pedobacter sp.
GTGCCGTCACCATATCAAATACATGAAGTGAGGCGAAGCCCATTCTGATACCGTTGGAGTTAAAGGATTCGTTTTTATAGAAAAGACCGTCCTCCACATAAAGTCCTTTTTTTGAGGCCTCCTTAGCTATTTTAACCAAATCGAGCTGTTCGTCAAAATTTGCCCAGACGGCAAGCCCCCCTTCGGGTATTGCGAATGTGATGAGGTCGCTGAATTCAGATTTGAGCAGCTCACAAAAGAAATTTCTGCGCAGCTGGTAAATTTTTAAGGATTTTCTAAAATGCCTGTCCATTTCCCCAATGTCAAACATCATTGCGAATGCATCTTCCAATAAGGTGTCTCCCTGTTTGTCGATCAGGCCTCTCAATGAGGATGCCGCTTCAACGAAGGCGGGCGGGCCAATCATATAACCAATTCGCAGGGCGGGGGCAAAGGTTTTGGATATGGAGCCGATGTAAATTACGTTATGGTTGTGGTCGATACTCGCTAAAGGCAGGTAGGGCTTATTGTTATAATGAAAATCAAAATCATAGTCATCCTCAATAATCGCGAAACGGTGTTCTTTGGCGAGTTTCAATAATTTTAATCTTCGCGCCATGGTGGTGGTCACCGCAGTAGGGAAATGATGATGCGGTATAATATATACCGCTTTAATCTCTTTGAGCTTAAGATATTCTTCCAGATAATCAATATCCATCCCGTTAGCGTCAATAGGGATCCTTACAAGATTCGCGCCGGTACATCTGAAAGTCTCATCAGCATATGGGTAGTTAGACATGCCAACTGCGATATTGTCTGCAGGCTGAAGCAATAGCCGGGCAGCTAAATAAATCCCCATCTGACTCCCTTTGGTAATGATGATGTCTTCAGTGGATACCGCCATTCCCCTGGTATTTGACAAGTAATTACAAACCGAGGACCGGAGCCGTTGAGATCCCCTGGCATCACCATACTTCAGAAAATTCTTTCCATAGAATTTTCTGGAAATACTCCGGTATTCACGCATCAGCTGATCAACAGGTGCCAGGCGCACATCTGGAAAACCGGCGTCAATGGCTAAATCTGTTTTTTGATAAGTTGTGCTGGGAACGGTGTCTTTGAAGTTGTTGGTCCAGATGAAGGATTCCTCCACATTTTTCTTCGATATCGGTTCAGGAAGTCGCGGCCTGGAAATTACCGGTAGGTTAGAAAGTACAAAAATTCCCTTTCGTTCAATAGATTCAGCCCAGCCCTGACTGATCAATTCTTCATATGCTAATTTTATCGTATTTCGATTGATGCCGATCAATTCAGCCAGCACTCTGGAGCTTGGTAATATGTCTGAGGGCTGTAGTGTGCCCTTGGTAATCAAAGAGATAAACAGATTGCAAACCTGGATATGTAATGTGACAGGTGCATTTCGATCAATCTGGATTAATGACTTGTATGGTAGCGTCTGGGCCATAGTGTTTATGGAAATTGGTATGTAAATATAATCCAATATCACGGTACTTTTGAGAGGAATGCTGAAATGAAAGAAAAATAACCATGAAAAGTAAAGCAATTAAAGGAAGTCTTTTGGTGGCGTTGGGGGCCTCGAGTTACGGGATGCTGGGAACTTTGGTGAAAATTGCCTATGCTGACGGCTTTAGCACGGCTGAAGTTACAATTTCTCAGTTCAGCCTGGGTTTTTTTGGGTTGTTGCTTTTAACCCTGTTCCGCAACGGGCGATCAGTCCCGGCGGTGAAAGCCTCGGGAATTAAAGGTATATTTAAGCTGATCTTCGCCGGATCTTCTCTGGGATTAACGAGTGTTTTCTATTACCTGGCGGTGCAGTCCATCCCGGTCAGTATAGCAATTGTGCTGCTCATGCAAACCGTGTGGATGGCTGTGATTGTGGAGATGGTATTACATAAAAAGGCACCCGGTCTATTAAAAGTATGCTCGGTTTTCCTGATATTGACGGGAACGGTATTCGCGACCAACCTGCTTGAAGCATCGGGCTCATTTCATTGGACGGGCTGCGGTTGGGGAATGATGGCTGCTGTGTCCTATACGGCCACGATGTATACCTCAAACCACCTTGAGCTTCAGTTTCCTCCCTTAAAAAGAAGTCTTTATTTGATTCTGGGAGGATTGATCATTATTTGTTTCATTTTCCATTCTGCGTTAACCCGGGACTTTTCATTTGGTATATTTAGCAGCTGGGGGCTGTTGATTTCTTTGTTCGGAACGATTCTTCCCCCATTGTTATTTACCCGGGGCATGCCGCTTGCCGGCATGGGACTCGGTGCTATTATCGCTTCTATTGAAATTCCAGTGGCGATACTTTCCGCGAATGTACTTTTAAATGAACCGGTTCAATTTATACAATGGATTGGTGTGCTCCTTATCTTGCTTGCAGTGGTGCTGATGAATATCAGGAGAAAGAAAGCATCGGAGGACTTGCCTACAACAATCGAGGCTGGCTAAAGATTTGCCGCTTCTTTATTGTATTTGATCCGATAGGCCAGGGGCGAAACCCCTGTAAATCTCCTGAACACTTCCCTGAAAGCTTTCAAATCGGAATAACCCACCTCGTACATCACTTCATTTATGGTTTTACGGGTAGATTCAAAGGACTTTTTTGCCGATTCCACTTTCACGCGCTGCGCATATTCAATGGGTGTGTTTCCTGTAGCTTTGATAAACCTCCTGTCAAAATTTCTTCTGCCGATAGCAAATTTGGATGATAAGTTCTCTATGGAGATTTTTTCCTTTAGCCGGCTCTCAATATAGGCCTGTGCTTCCCGGATCATTTCATCGCCATGCTGCTTCTGCCCTTTAAATATGATAAAAGGCGACTGGCTCTGCCTGTCCATTTCAATCTGGAAAACTTTGGAACAATAAATCGCGGTAGGACGGTCATAATACTTTTCAACCAGATAAATGACCAGATTTAAGAACGAATAGGCCCCGCCATTGGTATAAATGCCGTTTTCGTCGGTGATCAGCTCATCTGGCTGAAGGTTTACATTGGGGAACAGGGCCCTGAATTTATTGGCATAATTCCAGTGGGTAGAACAATTCTTACCTTCAAGTAATCCTGCGGAGGCAAGCATAAAAGCACCACTGCACATAGTCGCTATTTCCGCGCCGTTCTTATACTGCTTTGCAATCCATTCGATAATATTAATATTGCCTTCCTCAGATGTCTCAAAGCTGCTGCCAAGAGAGGGGACAATAATAAGGTTAGTTTTTTCTATTTCAGAAATATGAGCATGGGTCCTGACCGAGAACAGCCCGCCTGCCAATTCCGTCTTAGGCTGTACGCCTGCAATCTCAATTTTGAAGGATTCTGTGCTTCCACTGTCCTTAAAATAGTCGCTGGCCCGGGTAAAAATCTCATAGGCGCCTGCAACGCAGGCAACAGTTCCCAGGTTAGTCTGACCGTCGGGTGCTATTATGGTGATATGCTTCATTGTTTTTTTATGTCAAAGATAAGCATGTTGTACGTCCAAATCAACCCATCATAATGTCCATTTAGACCTATCCCGTGGTGGTTCTTTTACCTTTAAATTTGTAATAACATGAACTAATGGAATTTTTTAAATAACTTTTTGAACCTATCAAGATGAAACACATAGTCCTCATTTCAACATTGGCCTCTGTTCTGCTAACAAATTATGGAGGAACATCCGAAGGAATCGCCATGAAAACTAAAATTAGTAAAGAAAACTCAATTAAACCCAAAACAATGGAAACACAAAGTTACACAGCAAGCATCACTGTAGATAAAAGTCCAGGGATTGCTTTTAACGCCATCAAAAATTTTCGCGCCTGGTGGTCAGAAGAAATCGAAGGGCCAACGGACCAACTTAACGAAGAGTTTGTTTACCACTACAAAGATGTTCACATCTGCAAAATGAAGCTCATTGAATCCATAACGGATAAGAAACTTGTTTACCAGGTATTGGATAACCAGTTTAGTTTCACCAAAGACAAAAGCGAATGGATCGGTACAAAACTGGTGTTTGATATTTCCATTGAAGGTGGCAAAACCAAAGTCAAATTCACACATGAAGGGCTGGTACCTGAATATGAGTGCTACAAAGTGTGCTATGATGCCTGGGGGAATTACATTACCAACAGCCTCTACAGTCTTATTGAAAACGGTCAGGGTAAACCGAACCCCAAGGAGAAGGATGGGTTTAATGCTGAATTGGCCGACAAATGGAAGATCAAACATTAGTTAATTATAAAAATTATGAAGACAGCAAATTTTACCACTACACTAGTGGTTGCCAAAAGTCCGGCAGAAGTTTTTAATGCCATTTGCCAGCCCCAGAAGTGGTGGTCGGGCGAGGTTGATGGTCAGGCCTTGAAACTAAATGATGAGTTCAGCTACAAGTTTAAAGACTTCCATCTTTCAAAACAAAGAGTTACGGCGTTAGTCCCCGGTCAAAAAGTGGTTTGGGATGTTATAAATAGTGTGATCAATTACGTAGAAGACAAAGAAGAATGGACCGGCACGCAAATTATGTTTGAGATCTTTGAAAAAGATGGACAGACCAACCTGCGTTTTTCTCACCTGGGATTAGTTCCGGAAGTAGAATGTTTTGGGAGCTGTTCCAATTCATGGACCCAGCTTATACAGCAAAGTTTGTTCTCATTAATATCAACAGGCAAAGGCCTACAGCTCGAGCTGGCTTAAATAACTTCATATGACTAACAATAACGATTTAAGCACGACCATATCGGTAGACCAGTCTGCCCGCGAGGTTTACGCAGCCATAAACAATGTACGCGGATGGTGGTCTGCCGGTGCTAAGGGCAATACCAGCAAGCCGCATGACGAATTTTTAATTGATTTCAAACGACATTGGTGGACCTTCAAAATTATGGAAACCATACCCGGCGAAAGGGTAGTCTGGAAATGTACAGGCAGCTATATGCCCTGGAATGAAGATCAATATGAATGGAGCGGCACTACCATACACTTTGAGATCCTTGAGCAGGATGATAAAACCGTTATGAGATTTACCCATAAAGGATTGTTGCCGGAATGTTCCTGCTACGAAGGCTGCTTAAAAGGATGGACCGGTTATATACAAATCAGTCTGGTAAACCTGTTAAGCAAGGGCATCGGCACACCCGATACAGCATATTAATTTAACTACGGAGGATATAACATGGTATTCGGTTTTTGAAATGTAGCAGGATATTTCCTTAGCCCAATTCCTATTTTCCGTTTTTGATAGGATTAATATATTTGAGCGTATTCAAGCTGATTTTTATCTTCCATATAAACCCGATCAGCCTTGTAATAAAGTTCAGCATCTTCATCACTTCCAAACGTCATACAATTAAATAAAGCAATAGCGTAAAGGTGTTGATGTTTTTTTTCGGGCAGATGAGCCGATTCTAAATCCTTTTTCCAGTCGGCATCTGGATACATTTGTTGGTAGCTATGGAGGTATTTTTTTAAAAACTGTTCTGATTCATCGTAGTCAAACCATTCTGGCAAGGCATACAGTCCCGTACATGTGGCTATTTTTTTTCTGATCTTGACGTCGATGTCTTTTGGACGACCGAAAAAGAACATGAAGTAGACCCAACTTGCCACAGCTGCAAGCATCAGGAAAAAAAAGAAGTCATATCGAATTGCAAAGGGACCAAAACTATCTGCTGCAATTATCCAGTTCATCCATATCAAGCCGGCTGAAAGCAAAAACAAATATACCCTGGCATATCCCGCGATAACACTTTTTGTATTTAAGGCAACTTTCATTCCCTGTCTTCTTCTGAACTCTGAAGAAGTAACCAGCATTGAATCAATTGGAAATAAAGGAACAAACAAATAAAAGAAGTTGGTTTCTATCCATTGCTCTTCAATTTTATCGACTTTACCAAGAAAAGTTGTCCCGAATAAGATGATCATGCGTTAATTATTAAGGCTTAAATATAATTAAGATAATCGAAATAAGAAAATCTGCTTATCCCGGTACATTCCAGATCACCTGATCATCTTCTGAGTAATCCCAGTGTTTGATCCCTTTTCACGGGGAGCGGATTAATCCCCGGAACATTTAGAGGATACAGGAACTCTTCAGTGTGCAACATTGATCTATTTTGAACGTCTCTTACAACAACTAACCTGCATTTTGCCAATCATTATAGGCTAACTATAGAATTAGAACTTCATGAAAAGAATAAGACATTATCTCGCATTTCCAGCTGTTCTGCTGCTTTATGGCCTGAGTTCCTAAGAT
>CAMLDJ010000315.1 GCA_946478755.1 uncultured Pedobacter sp.
ACGTCGGTTCTCTGGCTTGTTCATTTCGAAATACTTGTTTTAAATACTTTTTCCAGTTGTTCAAATCCTTTTATGGCATTTGCCGGCAAGCGTTCCCCCTTGTCGCCAAATACATATAAGGCAGTTTCCTTTTCAACGGTACATTTGCTTTCATCATAATGCCCGGTCTTATCCTTTACTGCAGTTCCGTTCAGCTCAAATTCCTGAATCAAAAAATCATACAGGGCTTTGCGTTTTGAAGGGCCAAAATCGTGGCCTTCTTCTGGAAGATGAACATTGCGGACCAGATCAGCCTCCCTATAATAGCCATATATCTTTTTAAGGAAAGGCATATCATGATTGGGTACACTTACTGTCCAGTCCTTCCCATCGGACACCACCAGCTGAGGATTCGGTGCAGCCATGGCTGCAAGCTCTACATTGTTGGTCCCACCGGCACACAGGTGAATCGGCATTCCACTTTCGCAGGGACAACCGCCATAAAATGAAGAAGATAAAGACACGACCGGCGCGCTTAATTTAATACGCTCGTCCATAGCCGCCATCAAAACCGTATGGCTTCCACCACCTGATCCGCCGCTGATCCCTACCCTTGCCGGATCTGTTTCTTTCAGTGATAAGACATAATCCAGGATCCTGATCCCGCCAAGGGTTTGAATCGTCTGAGCCAGGCTCCGCCTGTGGTCTTCCTGTTTAAACTGTAATAAGGATTCACCCCAGGCAAAAAGGTCATAACTGATGGCCATTGCACCCATCCTGGCCATCATGGCACAGCGAATCTGGCAATCGGCCCGATACCTTTGCTGCGCCCAGTGTCCATCCGGACTCAGTACCACCGGAATTTTGCCTTTAATTTTTAACGGTTTATACAAAGAGCCGTTTATATACAGCCCAGGTAAGATCTCGATCGCAATATTTTCTACGGTATACCCATCCATCACCCTTTTAGGGGTCATGATCGGCTTGGATAAGGGTTTAGGAGGCAGGGGTGAAAGTTGCTGAGCTTCATATAAACACGGCCTGATCAAAGCTTTTCGCTTTTCCCAACCCACCTTGTCGTGATATAACGTGGCAAGGTGGTCAAGCGTATTCTGCCCTTCCGCTACCTGCCAGCGATAATATTCATATTCCTTTAATTTATAAACCCCTTCTTTCTCCTTATTCACTTTCATATCGAGTGGCGCCAGCACGTTGGACAGCGTTTCATCCAAGCCGGGTCTGAACCGCCACAAAGCATAATTTACCCAGCGATCCTTAACCTGGTTATCGCTATACTTTATCTTTACATTAAAACGGCTTTCTATCTCCGCCAGAACAGTTTTAAGCGGCTGCCTGTACAAGGAGTCGGAATTTTGATTTTGTGCAACAGCGGACTGCAAACACAGCAATAATCCAACAGCCAGAAATAAAGCAATTCGTTTCATCTGATTATTCCTCATTTTTTACCTCTGTCATGACAGGGGCAGTATAGCCTTTCAACTTAGGCCATACCCCGTTTTTAATTTTTTTAAGTTTTAGTTTCGAAGGGTCTACAACGACATGCTTGATCTTTTCCCTTCTCCAGGTATAGATAAAATGCAGCATGCCGTCGGCAGTCTGGATCACTGCCGGATAAGAATACTGGCTGATTGGAGAATCTTCCAGGATCAGGGCTGCCGACCAGTTTTTTCCGTCTTTGGAAATCGCAACGTTCAAAGGTGTTCTTGCGCCTTTTGCCAGATCTCCCGGCGGCAATACGTGGTTATACACCAGTACATGCCGGCCGTCTTTCATCGTTACAGCATCGGTACCTGAATTGTTATTGGGTAGGCTTGTCTTCGCTAAAGGGGTCCAGGTTTCGCCATTATCCTGCGACCAGGATTCTACGATAGCCCTGTTCCTGCTCCTGGCCAGGATCTGCAGTTTTCCATGACCATGATCTAAGATACTCGGCTGTATCGCGTTGATATCGCCACCTTGCAGCGGACCAATTACACGCCAGGTCTGGCCATTATCTTTGGTCACCTCGAAATGAATTTTCCAGCCATCGCCTTCTCTGCTCGAAGGGCAAAACAGATTTCCATTGCCCAGCAGTACAGGTTTGTTTTTAACAGGACCGATCCCTCCCTCAGGCAGCTTTTTGGCCTCAGACCAGGTTATCCCCCCGTCTTTTGACGTACGCATCATTCCCCACCACTCCGATGGCTTAGGGCCAATCTTGTAAAACAGCAGCAGATCGCCACCAGGCACCTGGTATAGGACAGGGTTCCAGGTTGGTAATCTTAATTTTTCATTCTGTATCCCATTGGCTACAGAAACCGGCGGAAGCCAGGCACCGTTTACCTGACGGCTGACGTAGATCTCTACATCAGGATTACGTTCTTTTGTTCCCCCAAAATAGGCCGCAACCAAGCCCGTAGGCGTTTCGGCAATAGTTGCAGAATGGCAGGATGGGAAAGCTGCCTTTTCGTATAAAAACTCATCCGTTATGATCCCCGAACGCCATGGCGACTGTGCCTTCAGGCCTAAACCCGACAGGCAAATCATTAAACCTATTATCCCCGCTTTTCTTTTTAACATCTCTTTATGGTTATGATTAAATATAGTTATGATTAAATGTTATTGTTTCTTCGCCGCTTTTTCGGCCTTGATCTTCCTCGTGTAATCGCTGTACATCGTCCTCCAGTTGCGGCCGTTGCTGTTCAGATACTGCTCAGACTTGGTTTTGTAAATTTCGAAGATCGCAGAGATCTGCTTCATGCTTTTATAATCAACGGCCATTTCCCTGGCCTCTTTTAAAAAGCCCAGGATTTTTGCTTCTTCCACAGCGGTAAAATCAGGCACAATGGCTTGATACCCTTTCATGGTAAAGGCTACTTTACCGATGGTATATTTATCCAGGATGGTTTCTACCTGTTCCGCAGTTAAGTCTTTGCGCAGGCCTTCCATCAGATCTTTATGTACGGTTTCAGGCATTGCCGAATCAGCGATGATCTGACGGTCAAGTTCGCTTAGCTTTGTTCCGGTTACCGGATTAATGCCTGCCGGGACAGTCGTAGCAGGGTGGCTATTGTGCCAGTCCTTTACTTTGGTCATGTGTACGGCAACTACATTTTCCACACGTTTGCTTTTAGCAGGATCATCCAGCTTTAATGCGGCAGCATATTCAGTGGCCTTAGCCTGTACATCGGCCGGGATCACGAGATCTTGCTGCGCATGAGCTGCATTTAAAGAAGAAAAAGAAATGCCAGCCATCAGGCCGCAGATCATCATAAATTTTGTGGTTCTGTTCATATCTATATCTTTTATTGTTTAACCTGAAAGGCGTAATCTCCTGAGCCCAGCTCAAATACAGCCCTGTCATTTTCTATTTTTATAAATCTTATCCCCTTAGCTTCCGAAGCCTTTACTCCGCCTTCTTTAACCTGCGACGAAGATTTCGCCGGTATGCTGACCCTGGCTATGGTATTGGCAGGGATACTGATGCTCCAGCTAAAATCATTCGCGGATTTAGTCCAGCTGCTTTTAATCAGGCCGTGTACCGAATGGTACGTGGCATTTACCGCATCCAGCCCCCTAATCATTTCAGGCTTCATTACAATTTCTTTAAATCCAGGTGCCCCGGCCTTAATACCTGCCAGGTTTTCGTAATACCAGACCAGCAGATCGCCCAGCATCATCACATGGTTCTGCGAGTTCATCTTAGGAGCAGCAGTATTGCCATTCCACAATTCCCATATCGCTGTAGCCCCGTTTTCAATCATGTATCCCCATGATGGATAGGTCTTCTGTGAAGCAATTCTGTAGGCAAGGTCGCTTCTCCCATTTTCAGTAAGGGTACGCATCAGGAAATTTGTTCCGATTATTCCGGTACTCAGGTGGCCGTTATTCTTTTCTTCAATGATATAACAGATCTGTTTGAACACTTTTGCTTTATTGCCATCTTCAACGATTCCAAAGTATACGGGCAGCAGGTTATCCGTCAATTTATTATCGCCATAATAGCCCTCTGCATGATAAAATTTACGGTTAAAGGCTTTTTTTAGTTCCGAAGCCAAGGTGGTATAACCGGCACTATCCTCTTTATTGCCCGTAAGTGTGCCGTAATGGCTCATCATTGTGGCCAACTGGTAATAATAAGCCGTGGCAATCAGCGCACTCGGGTGTTTCTGATCCGCATTTACGCCCCTGCCTGCTTCCGCCGACGCAGGTGGTGCACACCAGTCGCCATAACTGTCTTTGGTCATGATCCCCTCATTGTTCATATACCGGTCCTTCATGTAAGCCATCCATTTTTTCACTGCGGGATAATTTTTATGAAGCACAGATAGATCACCGGTCTGCCTGTACAACATGTCGGTTACAAAAAGTAAGGTTGCAGGCCAGGATACGTTGTCACTATAATAACGCCAGAATGCGGGGGCCACATCGGGTATGGCTCCATCTTCTTTCTGCGCATAGCGAATGTCGTCCAGCCATTTTTTATAAAGGGTCGTATTGTCAAATAAAAAGCTTTCCCCGTAGGAACTGACCGTTCTGTCACCCAACCAGGGCTGGCGCTCATTGCGCTGTGGACAATCAACGGGCATTCCCTTATAATTTGATGCTATTCCCCACCATGAGTTTTTGAACAGCTGATTGAGCAGGCTGTTAGACGACTCAAAAGTCCCTGTAGTTTTCATGTCGTCAAATACCAGGCAACCTGTAAAATCGCTTTTTTGAGGCGTACCGGGATAGCCCGTCAGTTCTACATAACGGAAGCCCTGGTAACTGAACCTTGGCGCCCAGGTTTCGATCCCCTCTCCCTTGAGGATATAGGTATCAGTCGCTTTGGCATCCCGGAGGTTTGTCCTGAACAGCTCGCCGTTTGGTTCCAACGACTCTGCAAACCGCAATGAAACCTGCGTTCCAGCCGCCCCTTTAACGTTGAACTTTACCCAGCCGGCAAAGTTCTGCCCGAAATCGATGATGTATTTACCATTCGGGCGTTTCGTAATCGATACCGGTGAAATCTGTTTCATCACCTTCATCCCTTGACTCATCTGTGCTTCATAGGTTCCGCCCGGTTCCTGTACATATTCGGCATTCAGCCATTTATCCTCCTTAAATCCAGGCTGGCTCCAGCCTTTAAATTCCTTGCGCGCATCGTATAACTCCCCATCATATTCATTATTGGCAAGAATTGGTCCGGCCGCAGTACCCTTCCAGGTATTGTCGGTTTTAATCGAGGCCGTAGAACCATCGGTATATTTGATGACCACCTGTAGCAGTAATTTAGGAAACCCAAATGTCTTCACCTTATAAGGCTTGGCCTGGCGCATGGCGAAAAAGCGACCATTCCCTAAGATGACTCCGATCGCATGTTTGCCCTGCTTCAGCTGGGGCGTGATGTCTAAAGCATTGTATTTTATATTTTTCGTATAATCGGTAGGGACAGGTGCCAGCACCTGGTTACCAATTTTTTTACCATCAACGTACAGTTCATACAAACCCATCCCCATGATGTAGGCCGTAGCAGACGCTACCGTTTTATCCGTAGAAAACTCTTTTCTGAAATAGCGGGCAGATAAACGGCCTTCAGGCTCATTGTCCCAGGGAAAGAAGCGGTCGAACCCGATCCATCGGCCTTCCCAATCTTTATAATGAAGTAGCCCCATTGACCAGGATGCAGGTTCAGTCCAGGCCGTTTCACCTTTATTTGTCGACACTTTAACTTTCCAGTAATATTTGTTTTTACTTTTTAAGGCGGGTCCGGCATAAGCGTTGTAAACAGATTCGGCCGACTTAACCTTTCCTGAATTCCATACATCTGCATCACTTTCTGTGAGTTTATCTGCTGAGGTAGCGACCAGGATGTGATAGCCTGTTTGTTTCACATCACGCTCGTCCGAAACAATTTCCCAGCTTAAGCCCGGCTGTGCCACATCTATTCCCATCGGATTTTGCAGCAGTTCACACCTTAGGTTCTGCAGTGCTACCTGAGCAAAAGCGCTGCTGCAGCACAGCAACAAAAAGGCAGTGAAAGCAATATATCGGTTAAGCTTCATTCGGTCAGGCTTTTTTCTATTCAATTTAAGCAATTAATTCTTCGCTGAAAAATCAAAGTACAGCGTGATATCCAGGGCCCTTGCGGAATCTTTTTCATAATCATAAAAAATATTCTTCATGGCCATCGGCCCACTCCTGTCTGCCCTTTGTGTTTTGGTGCCTAT
>CAMLDJ010000316.1 GCA_946478755.1 uncultured Pedobacter sp.
AAACCTATTTTGCGAAACAGGAACTTGGCGCGAATTACCTTTTTTATCAGCAAATAAAATCGGCTATATCAAGATCCGGGATACAAGCCAGGATGCCATACGAAATCAAAATCCAATAAAAATCATTTTCTTAATGGAAAACAAAACCATTGCCCGTACCCTACGCCTGCTTTCTCAGTTAATGGAACTTCACCAGGAGAACCCCTTTAAAATTAAGTCTGTTGCTAATGCCGCTTTTAAAATGGATAAATTACCCTATGCCATTAAAGGTAAGACCCTGGATGAAATAACCCAGATAGATGGTCTGGGAAAAAGTATATCTGCCAAGGTATGGGAACTGCTGGAAACAGGCGCGATGGCCGATCTGCAATCCATTCTTGCTCAAACACCCGAAGGCATTGTAGAAATGCTTGGGATCAAAGGCATCGGGCCTAAGAAAATTGCAGTGATCTGGAAAGAGCTCGGCATCGAAAACGTTGGGGAACTATATTACGCCTGTAACGAAAACAGGCTGATTGAAGCTAAAGGTTTTGGACTGAAGACCCAGGAGGAAATCAAAAAGATCATTGCGTTTAAGATGGCTGCCCAGGGTAAATTTCTATACGCACAGGCTGAAGAGCTGGTCAACAATTTATATGCGGATATGGCTGTCTGGTTAAACACAGTCAGCGGTAATCCACTCCTTGGTATCGCTGGTGATTATCGCCGTTGCGCAGAGATTATCGAAGAAATTGACCTGATTATCGGTGCAGATCATCCCGAGGAGATTGAAGAAAAGATAATTGGATTTGAACCACTGGTATTTGAACAGCAGGCTGATGGAACCTACCTGGCGAACAGTGCATTTGGACTGGAAATAAAACTCTATGTGGTTCAAAAAATCGATTTCTACCTGAACTGGTTTAAACTCACCGGCAACAAACAACATGTAGATGAAGTGTTAGCTATAGCAGGTCCAGGGCCTTTTGGAACGGAGCAAGAAATCTATGAAAGTGCAGGATTGGCTTTTGTTGAGCCGGAACTGAGGGAAGGTTTAAATGAAATCCAGCTTGCAAAAGATCATCAGTTACCGCAGTTAATAACCTACGAGGATCTGAAGGGCAGTTTACACAATCACTCTACCTGGAGCGATGGCGTACATACACTTGAGGAAATGGCCATATACTGCAAAGACAAGCTCAAATTAGAATACCTGGGCATTTGTGATCATTCCCGATCGGCTTTTTATGCTAACGGATTGAATGAACAACGTGTTTATGCACAGCACCGGGAAATTGAAACCCTGAACCAGAAGCTTGCTCCATTCCGGATCTTTAAAGGAATTGAAAGCGACATCCTGAACGATGGCTCCCTGGATTATAGTGATGACATACTTGGCACATTCGACTTTGTTGTGGCCTCTGTTCACAGCAACCTGCGTATGGACGAAGAAAAAGCAACAGCCAGATTGATTAAAGCCATAGAAAATCCGCATACGACCATTTTAGGACATCCAACTGGCCGGTTATTACTGAGCAGAAAGGGCTATCCCATTGATTTTGCGAAGGTAATTGATGCCTGTGCAGCAAATCAGGTAATTATAGAGATCAACGCAAACCCGCTTAGGCTTGATTTGGATTGGCGCTGGCATCGTTATGCACTTGAGAAAGGTGTATTACTTTCTGTAAATCCCGACGCCCATAGAAAAGAAGGATTCCATGATATGCATTATGGCGTGCTGATGGGAAGAAAAGGCGGATTGACAGCACTGCAATGCTTAAATGCATTCTCCTTAGAAGATATCTCTCATTACTTCAGCAATAAAAAATAGTTATCCTTACCTTTGAGTCATGATTAGTAAGCTTTGCAACAAAATTTTCGGAGAGGCAATTGATGATTATCACATCCATAACCGTATAGATCAACCTATTGCAAATCCATACCGCATCAGTTCAATTGACCATCTGCTCTATCTGAAATGCTGGATAGACACTGTACAGTGGCATATGGAAGATGTGGTACGGAATCCACAAATTAGCCCGGTTGAAGGACTACAATGGAAAAGACGCATAGATGCTTCTAACCAGGAGCGCACTGACGTGGTGGAATATATCGACAGTTATTTTCTGGAAGAATATAAAAATACTGAGCCAAAAGCAGCTGCAAAAATTAATTCGGAGAGCCCTGCATGGGTGGTAGACAGGCTGTCGATCCTGGCACTAAAGGTTTATCATATGCGGGAAGAGACCCTGCGCACTGACGCCACAGAGGAGCATAAAGTACTTTGCACACAAAAGCTTAACATATTATTGGACCAACAGAAAGATCTTTCTAATAGTCTGGATGAATTGATACTGGACATTGAAAATGGCGATAAGTACATGAAGGTTTACAAACAAATGAAAATGTATAATGATCCGAATCTTAATCCTGTGCTTTACAATCCGAATAATGAATGACCGGCAAAAATAAAATACTGGTCATTCGTTTCTCTGCCATGGGAGATGTAGCCATGACTGCCCCCGTGTTGAAGGAATTTTTACGGGACTATCCGGATACAGAATTACTAATGGTAAGCCGTACTTTATTTAAGCCTTTCTTTAATGACATTCCAAACCTGAGCTTCTTTTCGTTTGACCCGAAAAGGGCCCACAAAGGTTTTTGGGGATTAATTAAGCTTTTCCTAAAACTTAGAAAGCAAAAGATAACAGCTGTAGCCGACCTGCACAATAACCTGAGGAGTAATGTCATCCGCCTGCTTTTTTTTGTTTCGGGGGTAAAAACTGCTGGCCTGGACAAGGGCCGAAAAGAGAAAAAAGAGCTAACCCGTAAAGCACACAAGTCTGTCAGGCAGCTTAAACCCACAGTATATCGCTATGCTGACGTTTTTAAGGCGCTCGGTTTTCCCTTTATCCTTAAAAATGTTCTGGAAGAAAATATCCCAAATACACTGGATAATGAAACATTTCCTTTTGCGCCGATTCCGAAAACAAAAAAGTGGATCGGTGTTAGTCCTTTTGCCCAACACTTGCAAAAGGTTTATCCTTTGGATAAAATGGAAACTGTAATCCTGGCCCTGGCCAACCTGGGTTACCAGCTTTTTATTTTTGGCGGATCGGACGAGGAGCAAGCAATCGCATCCGGCTGGGAAGAAAAACACGAAAATGTCATATCGGTCATCAAAAAAATTAATCTTGAGGAGGAGTTGAAGCTCATCTCTAACCTCGATATTATGCTGAGCTTGGATTCCGCGGGCATGCACATCGCATCCTTAAAAAATATTCCTGTAATTTCCGTATGGGGGGCAACACATCCGTATGCTGGTTTTTTAGGCTATGGGCAATCCTTAGCAGATGCAGTACAAATTGACCTTTATTGCAGACCTTGCTCTATATATGGCAATATTCCTTGCTACAGAGGAGATTTTGCCTGTATGAACAATCTTCCCGATTCAATGGTTATCAACAGTGTATTAAACAGACTTAAGTAATGGCTAAAAAACTTCTCTTGGTTAGACATGGTAAATCGGAATGGGGAAATTCCCATCTCGCAGATTTTGACAGACCTCTGAATCCCAGAGGGCATAGAAATGCACCAGAAATGGCGGCAAGACTGCTGCAAAAGGACCTGGTTCCGCAATTGGTAGTCAGCAGTCCGGCCCTTAGGGCCATTACAACTGCTACCCATTTTATTCAGGCCTGGAAAAAATCACCTGAGCAAATAGAAGTAGAGGCTTCAATTTACGAAGCAAATGTCCGTACACTGTTGAAAGTAATCAATAGCTTTAACAACAAATTTGATTATATCGCTATTTTTGGCCACAATCCCGGATTTACTGATCTGGCCAATTATCTTAGCGATGCCGATATTTATAATATTCCTACCTGTGGCACGGTATTGATAGATTTTCAGGTTGATGACTGGGCAGCGATAAGCCAATATACTGGCAGGCTGCTTGAGTTTGATTATCCAAAAAATGGGAATGACGATTAAAAATGAAGGTGCTTCACAGTAAGTCCGTTGTTAATGAGCTGTTTTAAAGAATCAATTCCTATTCTCAGGTGCGTTTCCACATAGGCGGAAGTAACGTTGCTATCGCTCTCTGTAGTTTTGACTCCTTCAGGAATCATTGGCTGATCTGAAACAAGTAACAGCGCCCCTGTTGGAATCTTATTTGCAAAGCCGGTGGTAAAGATGGTTGCGGTTTCCATATCTACAGCCATTGCCCGCAAACCTTTAAGGTATTTTTTGAAGCTTTTATCATGTTCCCAAACCCGGCGGTTAGTGGTATAGCAGGTGCCTGTCCAATAATCTCTCGAATGATCACGTATGGTAGTTGAGATAGCTTTTTGTAAAGCAAAAGCAGGCAGGGCAGGTACTTCGGCAGGCAGGTAATCGTTCGAGGTCCCCTCACCTCTTATTGCAGCAATGGGCAGTATCAGATCACCCAGCTGATTCTTTTTCTTCAATCCACCACATTTGCCTAAAAATAATACAGCCTTCGGGCTGATGGCAGAAAGCAGGTCCATCATTGTCGCTGCAAGTGGGCTTCCCATTCCAAAATTAATAATCGTAATTCCGTTGGCAGTGACACTTTGCATGGGCTTCTCTAAACCCATTATTGGCGCATTATCGTTCCATTCAGAAAACATCTGAAGATATTTACTAAAGTTTGTCAGTAATATATATTGACCAAAATCTTCTAGTGGTCTCCCCGTGTATCTTGGCAGCCAGTTCTTTACAATATCGGCCTTGGACTTCAAACCCGATTTCACGGGAGTTTCTACCTCTTTAACTTTCTTTACTTTTTTCCCTGAAGCTGGTTCCTCTTTTTTTACGTCTTTCTCTTCATTCATATAAACGCTCCTTTCTTGTATTTTTATGCCTTGCCAGGCCAGAACAGTCTGCACCGTATGAGTAGCTGAATAACAATATAAAAAAAATCCCCGGTTTCCCGGGGATTAAATTTTTAAGCAGCCTTCAACTTTTTAAAGTCGGCCTTTTCAAATTTTTCCATCGCATAATCGAGCGTTATGCTTAATTCCTTGACGCTGGTATCGGATGGTATTTCAAACATGGCATCCAGCATGATCGCTTCACAAATAGAGCGCAAGCCCCTTGCTCCGAGTTTGTATTCCATTGCCTTGTCAACTATAAAATCTAAAACCTCATCATCAAATGTAAGTTTCACATTCTCCAATTCAAACAGCTTCACATACTGGCGGAACAATGAATTTTTAGGCTCTGTAAGAATGTTACGCAAGGCTTGTTTATCCAAGGGATTGAGGTGGGTCAGCACAGGGACGCGACCGATGAGTTCAGGTATTAACCCAAATGATTTTAAATCCTGCGGAGTAATGTACTTGTACAGGTTTTTAAGATCCAGTTCTGCATCATCTTTTTTAACCTTATACCCCACGGCCTGTGTACGCAACCTGTTGGCTATTTTGCGTTCAATACCATCAAAAGCACCGCCACAAATAAATAATATATTATTTGTGTTCACCGGAATCATTTTCTGATCCGGATGCTTACGTCCACCCTGAGGCGGAACGTTAACCACAGTTCCCTCTAAGATCTTTAAAAGAGCCTGCTGTACACCTTCTCCCGAAACATCCCGGGTAATCGAAGGATTGTCACTCTTACGGGCTACCTTATCTACCTCATCGATGTAAACAATTCCGCGCTCAGCAGAAGCGACATCATAATCTGCAGCCTGTAATAAACGCGTAAGAATACTCTCCACATCCTCCCCAACATAGCCGGCCTCTGTGAGTACTGTTGCATCGCAAATACAAAAAGGCACATGTAATATTTTGGCAATGGTTTTAGCCAGCAGGGTCTTGCCCGTACCGGTTTCACCGACCAGCATAATATTAGATTTTTCAATCTCTACTTCATCCGCCTTATCTACCTTCTGGCTTAATCTTTTATAATGATTATACACTGCTACAGAAAGCACCTTTTTAGCATCATCCTGACCAATTACATATTGATCAATGTGGGCCTTAATTTCCTGGGGTTTTAATAAGGTGACGGAAGTATCCAAAGGCTTGGATTTCTTACTCCCAAGTTCCTGCACCAACAGCTGATTGGCCTGGGTTACACATTTATCACAGATAAATGCGTCCAGTCCCTCGATAAGCATTAAAGTGTCCTGCTTACCTGAGCCGCAAAATGAGCAACGGGATTCTTTACTTTGTTTAGCCA
>CAMLDJ010000317.1 GCA_946478755.1 uncultured Pedobacter sp.
TGGGGGATTTTTTTTGAGTGGTCAATCCTAAAATTTTATCTAAGTTTGCTTTATGGAAGAACAAAATAATGACAACCAACTAAATATTGAACTTTCTGAGGAAATTGCAGAAGGGATATTCTCTAATCTGGCAATCATAACTCACTCCAATACGGAGTTTGTCCTGGACTTTATCCGGGTAATGCCTGGTGTGCCTAAGGCAAGAGTAAAATCGAGAATTATATTGACACCGGAACATGCTAAAAGACTGGTGGCCGCGATGCATGACAATATTGAAAAATATGAGGCTGTAAATGGGCGTATAAAGACACAAGAGGAGCCTCCGGGCTTTCCAATGAATTTTGGCGGGCCAACGGCGCAGGCCTAATGTGCTTTTTGAAGAATATAACTGATGACAGCATGGTCCTGGCCGGGTTCAAACCAGACGGTGCTGTCATCTCTTCTAAACCAGGTTAGCTGACGCTTGGCAAATCGTCTGGTGTTCTGTTTGATCTGATCCACTGCTTCTTCTAAGGTGATTTCACCATCCAGATAAGAAAATAATTCAGCATAGCCTACCGTGTTCAATGCGTTGTATTTTCTAAAGGGCTGCAACCTTTTAACTTCTTCAAGCAAGCCTGATTCCATCATTTTATCAACCCGTTGGTTGATGCGGTTATACAACTCTGTACGATTCATGTTCAAGCCTATTTTAACAATGTTGAATGGCCTGATCTTTTTTGTGTTTGTAAGATGAGCGGAAAGCTTTGTACCAGTAGATAAATAAAACTCCAGCCCTCTGATCATGCGCTGAGGATTGGCCTGATCTACTTTTTGGTAATATTCGGGATCGTATTGACTGAGCTGTTGTTTGATGACCTCCAGGCCCTCATTCGCCAGCTGTTGATTCAGTTTATCTCTGACACCCAGATCTGTTTCAGGCAGGTCATCCAATCCCTTGCATACGGCATCGATATAGAGGCCCGAGCCCCCAACCATGATGAGCCGTTCATGATTTGTAAACAGCTTTGTAATCAGGTCAATTGCCTGTATTTCAAAATCTCCTGTGCTGAAAAGGGTTTCAATGCTATGGGAATTTATGAAATGGTGCGGTGCCGCAGCCAGCTCTCCGGTGGAGGGCTTAGCTGTTCCGATTTCCATCTCCTTGAAAAATTGTCTGGAGTCTGCTGATATGATTTCAGTAGAAAAATGCCTGGCCAATGAAATGGCCAGTGCAGTTTTTCCTATTCCTGTTGGGCCAACGATTACAATTAAAGTCTTAGTTAATGCCATAGCGGGCATTAATAATCTTCTTCCTTATACTCTTCGTCTTCGTAATTATCATTATCTGCAAATTCGTCTGCATCATCATGTGCTTCTTCTTCTTCTTCAGCATCGTCAGATTTATCTTCTGTATTGATGCCCCTTCCTCCCATAGCCTCCAGTTCTTCAGTATCTTCAGGGACAAAATCCATCTCGTTGAGGAAATCGAAGTCTGTAGATACGGGATTTGAAGACACTGCTACAGCACCGAGATTATTCTTATCGATTATTTTAGGCGCTTCTCCCGTACTTTTTACCAGATACGGGTATTCGATATTAGGATCCGTGTCCAAGATGATCTTGATGAGTTCTACATGAAAATCAAAAGGGCGGTCGAAATTATAGATATAGTAAAATTTCTGGTGAGGGTCTTCAATGAATTTGTTCAGTTTTGAATTTTCCATTAGTGCCACGCCTCTGTCTACTTTACGCTGAGCGGGTAGATAGGCAATCTCATCACCTTTTATCCAGTTATCAGTACTCACAAAAAATGAAGAAGATTTTTCTGGCGAGTATCCAGTCGAACGGTGTATTGCCTTGTGTAAATCTTCAAAAGTCTGAGTCGATTTAATATCTATTTCCCTTACTACTTCATCGAAATCTTCGAAACTTACTCTAAATCTATAAATTGCCATTTTAGCCTCTTTTTCTAGGTATAAAATTAAAAAATAAAATATACTTTATATAATTGTATTAACGCTTTATCGGCTGAAGCCCGAACTCCTTAGCTTTTTCAAGCATAAACTGTAAAGCGTTATCGTACGTGTTAGTTATTTCTCCTTCCAGAATTGCTTCCCGAATGGCATTTTTAATCAAGCCAACTTCTCTTCCTGCGCTCAATCCGAATATTTCCATGATGTCGTTTCCTGTAATGGGAGGTTGCCAGTTTCTGATCTTGTCGCGTTCTTCTACATCTTTAAGCTTTTGCTTTACAAGCTCAAAGTTGTTTCGGTATTTTTTAACTTTATACTCATTTTTGGTTGTCACGTCTGCATTACAAAGTAACATCAGGCTTTCTATATCTTCACCTGCATCAAACAGCAGTCTTCTTACAGCGGAGTCTGTTACTACTTCCTGCGCAAGCACAATCGGGCGAAGGTGTAACTGTACCATTTTTTGCACAAACTTCATCTTTTCATTTAAAGGAAGTTTGAGATGGGCAAATATTTTGGGGACCATTTTGGCACCTTTGTCTTCGTGGCCATGAAAAGTCCACCCGTGCCCTTCTTCAAAACGCTTGGTAGCCGGTTTGGCGATGTCATGTAAAATTGCTGCCCAGCGTAGCCATAGGTCTTCGGTAGTTTCAGAAATGTTATCCAGTACTTGTAAGGTATGATAGAAATTATCTTTGTGACCTTTCCCTTTGATGATGTCAACGCCATAGAGATTGGCCATTTGTGGGAATATAATTTGCAGCAGACCGGTATCAAACAAGTACTTAAAACCAATAGAGGGTACCTTTGAAAGTATAATTTTATTAAGCTCATCCGTTATCCGCTCTTTGGAAACAATGCTGATGCGCTCCTTTTGTTTTTTTATGGCATGGAGTGTTTGTTCATCAACGGTAAAACTAAGCTGGGAAGCAAAGCGGATTGCACGCATCATGCGCAGTGGATCATCTGAAAATGTAAGTTCAGGATCTAAGGGGGTTCTGATTAATCTGTTGTTAAGATCCGTTATCCCGTTGAATGGGTCAATCAGCTGACCGTAGTTTTCTTTATTTAAGGAAATTGCAAGTGCATTGATGGTAAAGTCTCTTCTCAGCTGGTCATCTTCAATGGTCCCATTCTCAACAATGGGTTTTCGCGAGTCTGAGCGGTATGATTCTTTCCTGGCACCTACAAATTCTATTTCGAGATCTCTGAATTTTAGCATTGCAGTGCCAAAGTTTTTAAAAACCGCCACTTTACTTTTCAGGTCTTTCCCAGCAAGTTCCGCAAACTCAATTCCATTTCCCAGAACAACAATATCTATATCCTTTGATACTCTGCTCAGAAAAATATCTCTTACATAGCCACCAATGATGTAGGCTTCAATATGATGCATATCGGCTATATTAGCAAGTACCTTAAAAACAGGGTGTTGTAAATGTTGTTCCATTGGATGAGATTGCAAAAGTAGTAAAACTTACCTTCTAATAAAGGAAAATTGACCTCCGGGCGCTAATTTCATGATGGTTGAGGGCTTTTTATTGGTTCTGAGCGCTTGCTCCCAATCTACTATGTGATCTACCGCGTCTTTTATTTCATGACTGATCTCATCAAAAAACATTGGCGTCGCTGCGCCGGATACATTTGCTGAGGTTGAAGTGATGGGTTTACGAAATCTTTGGATGAGTTGCTGACAGAAGTCATGTTTGACCACACGTATCCCTATAGTCCCATCTGCATTGATGACATTTTTTGCCAGGTTTTTTGCCCCTGGAAATACAAGGGTAAGTGGGTTTTCTGCATATTCTATCAGGTCATACGCCACCTCGGGTATTTCAGTTACATAGCTTTGTAGCTTGGCATCGGTATCCAGAAGTATGATGAAGCTTTTATCTGCTGCCCGTCCTTTAATTTCATTGATTTTTGCAACGGCCAGTTCATTGGTTGCATCACAACCCAATCCCCATACCGTGTCAGTAGGGTAAAGGATTACTCCACCATTTTTTAAAACTGCCAGTGCCTTTTCAATTTCTGTTCTTAGCATGAGGCAAAATTACAGTTTTATCTAAAGTTTTAGTGTATAACTGCATCATTTGCTTACTGATGTGCTCATTATTAAACTTTTGAACATATGCCATTCCTTTTTCTTTCATCTCAGCTTGCAAGATAGGATTTGTCAATATACTATTTATAGCACTAGCTAAAGCGGTATGATCAGCGGGATGAACGTACAGGCTGGAGGGGCCACCAGCCTCTTCCAGACAAGAACCAGTTGCTGCTACTACGGGAATATTGCTATATAATGCTTCTATTATAGGGATGCCAAACCCTTCATAGATAGAGGGGTATGCAAATACTGAAGCCATTTGATAAATAACAGGAAGATCAGTAAAAGGAATGTTCTGCAGAAAGAGAATCCGATTATTCAGCTCAAGTTTTTGAATTTCTTCTTCAATCCGTTTAAAGTAAGGTGTTTTTTTGCCGATGACGACCAGTTTATAGCTTTCATCTATTGTTTTTAGTGCACTGATTAAACTGAGCAGGTTTTTTCTGGGTTCTATGGTGCCAACATTTAAGATATAATGACCCGGCAAATTGTATCGTTTTTTTAACAGCTTTTTTATTTCATCAGCTGCCGGTAATTTGAAACTATCATCGCAACTTTGATAGACAACGGCAATTTTGTTGGGATCTGTTTTAAAAAGCTGGACGATATCCCGTTTAGTCTGTTCGCTGATGGCAACGATGCAATCTGCGTGTTTACAGGCATATTTAGTTTTTAATTTATAGATAAAGCGGTCAATGAAGCCATAATACTGAGGGAGTCTGATAAAGATCAGGTCATGTATGGTTACAATGGCGGGAATACCGATACCATGGATACCCAGGGGAAGTTCATGACTTAGGCCATGATACAGATCTATTTTATCTTTTAGGAGCTGTTTTTTGACGCCCAGACTTCTCCAAAACATTTTTTTTGTTTCAGGCAGTTTCAGCTCAACCCCTTTTGTTTCGGTAAAAGCTTTAATCTGAGGACGATCTTTAACCTTCGGGGTGTAAACAAAATATTGGTTTTGAGGGAAATATTTTGCCATGTGGGCAATCAGCGAGCGACTATAGTTACCTAAACCAGTAAGGTTATTTGCAGCTCTTTTTCCATCAAAACCAATGTTCATTATCTTTATACTGCTACATTGTTTTCTCTCAATGCATCATTAAGGGAAGTTTTTTTATCTGTTGACTCTTTACGCTTGCCGATAATCAGGGCACAAGGTACATGGTACTCGCCGGCGGGAAACTTTTTAGCGTAACTGCCTGGGATTACAACAGAACGGGCAGGAACGATCCCTTTATATTCAACAGGACTTGAACCGGTAACATCTATAATCTTAGTAGAGGCCGTCAGTACCACATTGGCACCTAAAACAGCTTCTTTTTCTACGCGTACACCCTCAACAACTATAGCTCTTGATCCAAGAAAACAATTGTCTTCGATAATTACCGGAGAGGCCTGAACGGGCTCCAGAACGCCACCAATACCAACACCGCCGCTTAAATGCACATGCTTTCCGATCTGTGCACATGAACCTACTGTGGCCCAGGTGTCAACCATAGTACCTTCGTCAACATAAGCGCCGATGTTTACATAAGACGGCATCATAATTACGCCTTTAGCCAAAAAAGCACCATAACGTGCACTCGCGCCAGGAACTACCCTTACCCCAATTTCCTTGTAATTGGTTTTTAATTTCATTTTATCATGGTAAAGGAAAGGCCCGACTTCAATTTCCTTCATTTGTCTGATAGGGAAATAAAGTATAACGGCTTTTTTGATCCATTCATTAGTTCCCCAAGAGTTAAGTACAGGTTCTGCAACACGTAATTCTCCTTTATCTAACTGCATAATTACAGTTTCAATTGCCTCGCAATGTTCACTATATTCTAATAAAGTTCTATCTTCCCAAGCGGCTTCTACTAACTTTTTCAATTCTGCTATCATGGTTGTTTGTTATATTGTTTGTTATATTTTGACAAAATAAATCAATTTTATGTATTGAGCGATGTTTTCTGTGTATTTTCCTTTAGAAAAGTTTATAAAATTGTTATTATAACTATTTTTGAGGTGTTATGACTGAAAAGGAAAAATTAAGAATAGACAAATATTTATGGGCGATAAGGTTATTTAAAACCAGAAGTCTGGCAACAGAAGCCTGTAAGGCAGGCCGTGTTAAA
>CAMLDJ010000318.1 GCA_946478755.1 uncultured Pedobacter sp.
AATCATTCAACCCATTCCATTTAACGATGAAAGAGAATCAAAATACGAAGCCCAAACTGATAAAGAGAATTCCAAATATCCCTAAAAAACCTCAAAAAGGTTCAAAATTTAATATTTTTTGGGTATATGCTGCTATTATTTTAGGCCTTATCCTATTGCAGTTTCTGTTCAGCGGAGATACCGCGAAGACTGTTTCGTACCGCACGTTTGAAACACAAATGCTGATACCCGGTGACGTGGAGAAAATAATCGCCTACAAACATGAGCATGTGATCAAGGCCGAGGTATTCATTAAAAAAGACAGGCTAAAAGATCCTAAGTACAAGCCCTATATCAGCAGAAACAATTTTGGCAATACTGATGGGCCAACCGTCTACTTTAACGCGGGTACCATGGATGGGCTGGATGCCGATCTGAAAGAATCCCAAAAGAACATCCCGGTTGATCAGCAGATCCGTGCAGAAAAACAAACCAGACAGAGTTCTTTTAATTCCTGGTTCTTAACCATAATTCTCCCGGTCCTGTTGTTTATCGGGTTCTGGATCTTTATCATGCGCCGTATGGGCGGTGGTGCCGGCGGTGGCGGTGGCCAGATCTTCAATATTGGAAAATCAAAAGCTACCCTATTCGACAAAGAAAGCCAGGTAAACGTCACTTTTAATGATGTAGCCGGACTGGAAGAAGCCAAACAAGAGGTAATGGAAATTGTAGATTTCCTGAAGAACCCTAAAAAATACACCAATTTAGGTGGTAAGATCCCTAAAGGGGCCTTATTAGTAGGCTCTCCGGGTACAGGTAAAACATTACTCGCTAAAGCTGTTGCAGGTGAGGCGCAGGTACCTTTCTTCTCGCTTTCCGGATCAGATTTCGTAGAGATGTTTGTTGGGGTCGGTGCTTCCCGTGTCCGCGATTTGTTTAAACAGGCAAAAGATAAAGCGCCCTGTATCATCTTTATTGATGAGGTAGATGCGATTGGCCGTGCCCGTGGTAAAAACAGCATGATGGGTGGTAACGATGAGCGCGAGAACACCCTAAACCAGTTACTGGTTGAAATGGATGGCTTTGGTACAGATTCAGGGATTATTATTCTTGCAGCGACCAACAGACCTGACGTTCTGGACTCCGCTTTACTCAGACCCGGACGTTTTGACAGACAAATATCCATTGATAAACCTGATTTGGTTGGTCGTGAGCAGATCTTTAAAGTTCACCTTAAGCCCATCAAAACAGACGAAATTGTAGACGCCAAAAAGCTATCTGCACAAACACCGGGATTTGCGGGTGCAGAAATCGCCAATGTCTGTAATGAAGCTGCATTAATCGCTGCACGTCGGAATAAGGACTTTGTAGACATGCAGGATTTCCAGGATGCAATTGACCGTGTTATCGGTGGATTAGAAAAGAAAAATAAGATCATCTCTCCTGAAGAGAAACGAATTGTTGCTTATCATGAAGCCGGACATGCCATTGCAGGCTGGTTCCTTGAACATGCAGATCCCCTGGTAAAAGTGTCTATCGTACCACGTGGTGTTGCAGCCCTGGGCTATGCACAATACCTCCCTAAAGAGCAGTTCCTGTATACCACGGAACAGCTAACCGACGGCATGTGTATGACCATGGGCGGCAGGGTAGCAGAAGACATCGTTTTTGGAAAAATATCTACCGGAGCGCAGAATGACCTGGAACGTATCACCAAACTTTCCTACGCCATGGTCACCATTTATGGCATGAACAGCACTATCGGTAACGTATCTTTCCATGATCCACAGAACGAATACAACTTCAATAAGCCCTATTCAGAAAAAACTTCTGAAATGATCGATAACGAAGTCCGCAGTTTGATTGCGGCAGTATACACCAGAACAAAAGAACTACTGACAGACAAAAGGGAGGGCTTGGAAAAACTCGCTCAGAAGCTGATTGAAAAAGAGATCCTTTTCCAGGCTGATCTGGAAGAAATTCTCGGTAAGCGCCCTTTCGATAACCGCACCACATACGACGAGTTTGTGAATGGTACCGGCGATCAGAAGCCTGCCGCTGAAGGATTGGTGCACGACGGGGTAAGCCAACCAGCTGATCCGGCGATCGCAATAGATCCGGCAAAAACAGATAGTTAATCACAGATTTATGGAGCTGCCCTTTTTTGTAAAGGGCAGCAAATCCATTTTTTATGCAGGAAAACATTTCTTCAAAAGAGCTCATGCTAAAAAAGATAAGAAAGGCCCTTCTGGAAAGAAGGGATAACCCTTATCCAAATTTAGAAGATACACCCTTATATACGGAGCGGCCGGGCGACCGGGAATACCCGGAAATCTTATTTGCAGAACAACTCACCGCCGTTTCAGGCAATTTCATTTACTGCGAAAACGGAATAGAATTTATGGAGAATATCCTTCAGCTGGCTGAAAAGTTTAACTGGAGAAAAATCTACTGCTGGGAACCTGAACTGCAGGACCTCCTTTCTGCTTATGAATTTCCCTTTTATCAGACCGATAAAGATTTTGAAATGGCCGAAGTGGGCATAACCCTCTGCGAAGCTTTAATTGCCCGTAATGGCTCTGTAATGGTCTCTAATCAAAATGCAGCAGGCAGGAGGCTTAGTATCTTTCCGCACCATCACATTGTAATTGCCCGCAGCAATCAAATGGTGATGGATCTCAAAGACGCTTTTAAGCTCATCAAAAATAAATATGGAACTCAGATCCCTTCCATGATCAGCACCATCACCGGGCCCAGCAGAACCGCGGATATTGAGAAAACTTTAGTGCTGGGCGCTCACGGACCAAAAGAATTATTCGTATTTTTACTCGACGATTTTTCTTAATCTAATTAATTTATCATAATTTTATACTGTACACCAAAACAGTATATGGTTCAAAATGGGGAATAAAACAAACTTACACTCAGTTATTACGGGTACCGGAAGCTATATTCCACAAAATGTCATCTCAGGGAATGCCTTCTTAAACGCCTCGTTTTACGACAATGGCGTGAGGCTTGACAAAGCCAACAGCGAAATCATCAGCAAATTTGCAGAGATCACCGAAATTAATGAGCGTCGCTATATTGATGAAGATCAGCTGAGCAGTACCATTGCTGCAATTGCTGCACAACGCGCGATTGATGACGCTAAAATTGATAAAGAAAGTCTCGATCATATTATCTTCTGTCACAACTTTGGTGATGTTAAACCAGGTAGTAATCGCATGGATATCCTTCCATCACTGGCTGCAAAAATTAAACAGGAACTGCAGATCCACAATCCGGATTGTGTGGCTTACGACCTCATTTTCGGCTGCCCAGGCTGGGTGCAGGGTGCCATTCAGGCCAATTACCTGATTCAGAGTGGAGATGCCAAACGCGTAATGGTCGTCGGTGCCGAAACCCTTTCCAGGATCGTTGACGCGCACGACCGCGACAGCATGATATTCTCCGACGGCGCTGCCGCAGTTATCTTCGAAGCACAGGAAGATGATGCTCCCCTCGGCATCATCGCACATAAAACACAAACCTACGCCGCTACCCACGGTTCTTTGCTATACATGGGAAAAAGTAACAACCCGGAAGAACAAAATGGGAATGCCTACTTAAAAATGAATGGCCGTAAGCTGTATGAGTTTGCCGTATCAAATGTCCCACAGGTCGTAAAAACAGCGATAGACAAGGCCGGAATTGGCATCCAGGATATCAAAATTGTGTTCATTCACCAGGCCAACGGAAAAATGGACAATGCCATTATGAAGCGTGTCTTTAAACTTTACAATTTAGACACGGTTCCTGAAAATCTGGTGCCTATGACCATCTCCTGGCTGGGAAACAGCTCTGTGGCCACCATACCCACCTTGCTGGATCTGGTACTAAAAGATGAGGTGGAAGGCTATAAGATTAACAAAGGCGATTATGCGATCTTTACTTCGGTGGGTGCAGGAATGCACATCAATGCTTTTGTTTACCGCTTCTAATTGATCCTGCGCAGACTATCGCTGGCTTCACTTTCAATACTGTTTTCGTATTGATGTCCCTTCATGTTTATAGCCGTGTTAAAGCAGGACCTGGCCTGCGCATAGCTCTTCTTTTTCATGTAGATCCTACCCATGCATAAGGCCGAATTGGCTGCAAAGTAAGCTTTAAGCCCTTTGCCATAGTTCACCGCTTTTTGGTAATATTGCAGGGCAACATCCCATTTCCCCAGCTCGTCATTGTTCCTGCCCATTCGGTAGTAATACTCCGTTCGGTCCTTTACCAGGTTCAAATCGGATAATTTGAGCCGGGATAAGATTTCAAGAGATTTAGGGTAATATCCACCATCAAACAACAAGCGAGCCTTTAAAAGCGCAACATTGGGTGCTCCGGCTGCAACCTCATTCAGCGCTTGTTTGTCGCGCTCATTGATGGAAAAACCAGCCCCTCTGACCTTCCCTGCGTAGGCATTGTACCCTTTTACATCGCCCGATAGCAACTCTGCCCAGGCCAGGTGCAGATAAGTGTCTTTGATATAGCTTACACCCTTGTTGCTCAGTAAAAACTTATTAAAATAAGCTGTGGCGTTCAGATCAAGCTTATTCAGTTTCGCGATACCCATCAAATACTCCAGATAAGGAAAGGACTGGTACTGCGCCCCCGCCGGGCGTTCAGCCAGAATAGCTATAGCTTCGTCATTGTGCCCTTTTTTAACGCATACGTAAGCTTTAAGATAAGACTTCAATAAGCTGGTCTCTCCTATCCGGGAAGCATATTTCATCGTTTCCGTGTAAGCGTTTTCGCTGTGTGCCACATCGACAAGCGCAAATGCATAATAAAACACGACTTCTTCGTAAAACGCCTCGTAAGGCGAGGACGGTAAACCCGTTGCGAGTTTTTGCATCATGGCCAATCCGTTCTTAACATTTCCTTTAATACCAAAGGTAGACAGTGTACGCTTCATAAATCCCTCTGGTAGACTGCCCAGAACAGCACTGATCAGACCAAGCCCTTTAAAATTTAATTGAAAAGAAGGATATTTTTTTGCATTCTCCTGAAGATAAGCATTGGCCTTTTTTATCTCCAGGGCGGCATTAAACTGCTCGCCAAACCTGCCTCTTATTAAGGCCCACTGCAGATTAATTTCTGCCTGCGCATACAAACTATAAGGGGATTTTTCCTCATCATCCTCAATCTGATCCAACCGCTTGCCTTTGTTTCCTTTTAACCGATCAAAATCCTCCTCATTGTCGGAGGTGATCAGCTGAAAAAAATCAATATAATTTTCAAGCAATGGAACAATGGAATTGTTTGGATTAATTCTCTTTTCGGCTGCAACGAGCTGCCTGGCCGCATTCAGTTTCAGTTCAAATATCAATCCGTGAGCGGTTACGCAATTTCTATTGAAATCAAATTTGGCAAATATGGGTCCTGGTAAAAATAACAGTAAGGCTGCCAGACAAAGCCGCTTTAGAAAAGTAATCTTCTGCATATATATTTCTTAAAAACTGATCAAACATAACGCAAAATTCCTGCCTATCTTTTACAGCGGGAATAAAGTTTAAGCACAAAAAAGGGTCAGATGGAATTTCTGACCCTTTTTTTAATTTTTTATAGCTGGTTAAACCGGCGCAACTTCCTGAGTCAGCGCTTCATCAACTAAAATCCTTCCGCAATGCTCACAAACGATAACTTTCTTACGTTGACGGATGTCCAACTGGCGCTGAGGTGGAATCTGATTGAAACATCCAGAACAGGAATCACGATCAATCGTCACCACCGCTAATCCATTGTTTGCATTTCCTCTTAGTCTGTTATAAGCTACCAGTAGCCGCTCGTCAATTTGAGTTTCTGCTTTTTCAGCTTTCTTGGTCAGCACCTGCTCATCTTTCTCCGTCTCCGCTGTAATGGTCTGCAATTCTCCTTTTTTAATTTCCAGATCTCTTTTCCTTGCTTCTAGATCCGCGAGTGCCTTGTCGTAAATTTCAGTTTTTTGCGTAATATCAAATCCGAATTCCCTGATCTTCTTCTCACAAACCTGAATTTCAAGCGTTTGTATCTCTACCTCTTTCGTTAAGGCGTCATACTCCCGGTTGTTTTTTACATCTTTTAATTGAGTCTCATATTTTTTGATCAGGTTTTGAGCTTCCTTGATCATATTCT
>CAMLDJ010000319.1 GCA_946478755.1 uncultured Pedobacter sp.
GCGCCAGGCTTATCTTCCCGCCTTTCATGATATTGCTGTAACAATCAGCTGTAATTTCTGATGCAGCCTTATCGTTTACATTCCATAATCCGGCAATGGTTCCACCTGTACCAATCGCCGCAAATCCCCTGCTTAAACTGATAATACCTTCTCCACTACTCATCATGCCATCAGCTGTTCTGCAGGCACTTAAAACGACCAGATCCGGGGCAGTTTTTCTTGCCGATAACTCGAACAAAAACACCCGATCATCATCAAAGACAAGTGTCGGTTCTTTTTGCAGCCCGGAAAGATAGGAATGGGTACTGATATGAAGTACATTTGCCTCATCGAAGGCCTTGAAAAATTCCTTTACTCCCGCTTGCTCATCTTTTAAAAAATTACCATCCACAAGCTTCGCTATAGACTCCGCTTCCCTGGCAACAGCTGGTATAGCTAGTTTATTCTTATTTTGATGGGTAACAAACAAGCCGGCAAATCCTTTATGCTTATCGGTCTTTTTAGCCGATTGGTTTATCCAGGTCTGGATGGAAAAGGCATAGGACAGGACCTGCATTTTAATAAAATATGGCCAATTTGCCGGTCCCGGCAGATACTTGTCCTCAGTAATCAATCCATCAAAGGAAAGATAACCGATTAACCCGTCAGGAATAATGATCAGATTTTCATTTGCAGGGAAATTAAATCCCTGGAGTAGGGTCTTATAAATCTGGTTGGAACTTTTGAAAAAGGATTTGGGTTCATTCATCATTGGTGCTGGACCCTGACGGTAATACGTGTTGACAAAATTGGATATACATCTTGTGACCTGTCCTGCATTTCGAATCCTTTTGATGTGTTTTATTCTTTTGTTATAAATTTGCAGGGCGTACAGACTTTCAGTGCCCGTAAAGAATTCAATAAAGTGTGCCTTTGGAGGAAGCTGTGTTAACAGGCTTTGAGTTTGCAATAATACTTCTTTGTTCGCGTGTAGGGCGGGATAGCGTTCCGCTATATTCTTTTCGAGCGCTTCCAGCTTAAATTTCAGTTCTGCATTTCGCTTTTCTGTTTCTTCGGGCGCGTCTGGACCTTGTAAAAGTTCCCTTTCATTATAAGCTATTGCCTGTTCCAGTTTTGCCTTTTCGCGGAATAGCGGATCCTTAGTTGATAGGTTTAGCAGCTGCTGGTTTTTGTGCATATCATCCAGTAAGGTACGCGCTTTGGTTTGTTCAATAATGTTAAAAATGATGTCTGCATACAAGCGCTGTTTAGTCTTTTCAAGTAGACCAAAGGCAATTGCAATGGCTTTTTCTGCCATTTGCCTGGTCTCCGCCTGAAAGCGCTGTTTCGTTTTCACATCTGCAAGTTCAAACCGGATCTTGTCTGACGATACCAGCGAAAAGCGAATGTTTTGCAATGCTTCTTTTTGCTGTCCCAGCCGGGTGTAAGCTAAGGACTTATGATAAAATACTTCAATCAGCCGGTTGTCACCAAATATTTTTCCTGCATTGATCTGTTGGGTGGCATCGATTAAGCCAAATGTGCTTAACACCTGATTGAAACAGGTTAATGCTTGGGCCGGTAGATTTTGAGCGAGCTTGATCTTTCCAAGCTGAATAAAAATATAAGCCTTTTCCCTTAGCCGGTTCCCTTTATAATATTTATTGTTAATGGCCAGTGCCTGCTGGTAATGGCTTTGCGCCAGGGCAAACTGCTGTTTTTTTCTTTGAATATCACCGGCCGTAATGTAGCTGCTTAAAAGCCAATAGGCAGTTTCGAAATTTTGGCGCATCCTTTTTTGCCGGGCAATATTTCGTTTAATGACCAGCTCCGCCAGATCGAGTTCATCCTTGTCATTATAAATATCGGCTAAAGTATTATCCAATAAAACAAGCGCGGCAGCACCGGGACGGGTTCTTTCAGTAGCAAGACGGATGCACGATTCGGCTTTTTTGAAGTTCCCCAGAGAACGGTAGGAGATGGCCATATTGTTGTAAACTGAAACCGCCAGCGTATCGTTATGCTCCGTTTTTGCATAATCCAGCGTTTTTTGCTGAATATATAAGGCTTTTTCATAGTCGCCCAAACGTGTACAATTATTGGCCCAGGGCTTTAAAACGTATTCTGCAATTCCTTCAACATTCAGCTTATGCTGAATAACGTAATTATAGGCCTGTTCGTAACAATTAATGGAGTTAAGGATGTTACCTGTATACATTTGATTATAGCCCTGGTTGCTGAGCATCATTAACCAGGCTTCTTTCTCTGGCGTCGATTTGGGTTTGCGCCATATTTCCTGTGTGGTCAGCATCAAAAAAGAAAGGCTTTTTCTGGGATTGCTGTAGCTATGATCTATCCTTGTATACAGCCATTCGGATAGATTATCCTGTTTTTTTAAGGAATCGAGTTTTCTAGCAATAGGTGTCGGAATATCTACGGAGGTCTGGGCAGCGGCTAAACCGGAAAACGAAAGGCAAACAAGAAGGATTCTTGCTAAAGCTTCCATGTTAAATAAGTAATTAACCTGTTGGCTGAACCTTGAAACGTATATAAATATCTGAATCCAATTGAGGGTCCCACACGTACTTTTCCGATCTGGATATCTGTAAACAAGGTATGCTGAAAATCGTTAAAGCTATTGCTGATTTTGTTGAATGCCTGTTTAATGGTCACTTGTTGTCCGGTACCTGTTGCATTTACCAATTCATAAAGTGCCCGCCTGGAGGGGCTGGACTGTTCATCAATATTAAATGACACCAGCGTTCCGACGCCAGCGCCTATATACTTATTAAAATTATACCGAAGCTGAAGCGGTACAACATTAATGGTAATAACTTTAACCCGTACCAGGCTGTCCGAATACCTAAGTCTTGCTTCCTGCCGCTTGCCGTCAACCTCAATCGGTACAAAACGGCCATTTCCTTCGGTTCGTTTTACCAGGTATTCTTTCTCAGCGAGGGAAGTCCCATACAATTCTACCTGCCAGTAATACCTATGCGGTGCATAAGGGGCCAGGCTTACTCCAAAGCTGAGGTTCTTTTGTCCGGAAAAGGGTGTATTGCCATTTTTGAAGGGAAAGCCGTAGCCTGCAATAATTCCGGGGGATAAGCCCATTTTATATCGGCCGATAGCTTTGTTGGTATAAATAGGTTGATTTTTATCAAACACAATGGCTGCACCGCTTTTAAAAGGCAGTTTCTTTGGTCTTTCTTTAAAACCGATTTTATATTCAATAAAGCCCATGGTAGAGTCTGCATCCTTCACTCCCTTTTGCTGTATGCCAGGCAGATAAATATTTTTAAAAACAAAATGTACGCTGTCGGCAATACTAACCGTATCCAGACAGCTTTGGTTGGCATATGCGTCCTTACAAAGGATAAGTTTCGGCTTTGAATCCAGGATCTCTATAGATCCTTTATCCAGTATTCCGGCTATGGCAACGCCGACATCAATTTTTTTTGCAGGGCCTGTACCCGTGTTTTGGAACCTTACCTTGTAAGTCAGCTTTCTGTTTTTTCCGGTAAACCGGAAATTCATCCTGCTGTTCTTTAACATCATCTTATTGGGATCATGGGAAGCCACGATCTGGAGTTCCACCGTGAAAAATTCTGCCTGGGCCAGGGGACTATCCGGAATGAACATACCTGTCAGTTTTACAACTGCATTGGTATCTTTAATCATTTCAGGAGTAGTTTTAAAATGCAGGAATACAAAATTTTCTGCTCCTGACTGCAGGTTCTCAAATCTCCAGCTTTCACTTTTACGGTATGCAGCCATTTTTTCCTTGATCAGGGCCGTGCCCTCAGAATCGAAAAACAGATGGTTGCTACCCGGATCAAGCGGAGCATTCAACGCGGCATAAAAAACAGGATCAGTTGTTTTGAAAGCGGCTACAGTCCCATGTGCATCAAGCGAGGTTTTCTTTTCATCATGATAGCTGCGGCTTTCTATCAACTCGAAGTTGTCATTGTTGAATTCCTTATCATTGTATAAAATGGAAAGCCTGCCATTTAAATTTGCTATTCCATTTTCCGGCTTGTTGCGGTAACCCAAAATGAGCATCATATCGTCGCCCGGTTTAGGCATGCAATTGGTTTTTATTTCAACAGAGCCCCCTGATTTAAAGAATGAGGATTCTGCTTCTGATCTATTGGAGGCAAGCACAGGTCTGGAACTTCCTGGTTTGAGCGGCTTAGGCCGTGTTGGAGGGCGTTTGCCATCATCGTAACTGTTGGTGGCGAATAAGCGTACATCATGCTTCAAGGTGTCAGCGTACACATGCTGCGGCTCCTTTTCAAATGAAAAGTGCCCATCACCAAATTCCCAGAAATACGAGTAAAAGGGCGCTGGTGCACCTGCAATCTGACGAAGAGGGCGTAGAATGGAACTGAATTTTATCACGCCAGTTTCTTCAGCATAATTAATAATTGCAGGAATGGTATCTGCTGGTACAATTAAGAGAGCGTTTGATTTAGCTGCTGCTGTTTGCTTTGTTTGTCCGAACAAGTCCGTCACAATGGTAAATTGGATCCATACCGTTCCGAAAAATAACAAGAGCAATTGTAGCAGTCTTTTCATAATTGAAAATGAATTTAATAATATATTTATAAATCGGCGATTTTTGCCAGCTAAATCAACGCAAAAAGATAAAGCCCGGGTTGGGCCTTATCTTTTTATTAAATTTAACAGGGATGCTAATAATTGTCCAAACTGTTTATAGCCGTCTGTACTGCGGTTTCTGTACTTTCGGTTAAGCTCAGTGTGATGTTCTGATTTGCACTTATCGTGATATCCTGTGCAGCATAATAGTATCTACCGTCTTTAATAGCAAAAGAAAACATGCGACCTTCCGAGCCTATCGGCATCATATTGTCGTAGCTTTTCACCTTGTTCGGACCATCAGGAGTATACAATTGCGCGACTACATTGCTGCCCTTTGCACAGAAATAAACAAATGTTTCGCCACTGTACGCATGAAAGCTGGCTAAGGAACCCGGATTATTTAGTATTTCTACCCTTACTGTGGTTTTAGGATTGCTGTTGTTATAAAATATATCGCAATTAACCCATCCAAGACTCCCAAAGTCGAACGTGAATGCCGCCTGACTTGCACCTACTTCTTTCATGCCCACGCCATTTGCATTTCTTGGCGCAGCCCAGGCCATTTGATTATTTCCTGCAGCTACAAGTGGTTTCTCCTCCTGGTCTACCCCTACCCAGAGCTGGGTTGCACCATCCCTTTTTGCCGGGATGGATATTTTAACCGGTACTGCCAGGTTCTGATCTACACTGACACCGTTTGATTTCACATCTATAAAGAGGAAACCATCCGATGCAAGTGGAGCGCCGGATGAATGGTTTGTATTTGCACCGGAAAATATAACTGTACTTCTTTTCAACACTTCATATGCTTCCACTGTTACGGCTCCTGACACCGGGATCCCACCTTTTGTCAGCGAGCCGACAGGGAAGGTTATTTTTGAACCGTCAAGAAAGGTAACTGTTTGGGGCAGCGCAGAGGCATTAACTTCCCTGGTTTGTTTCTGTGCCCCAAATTTGCTGGTAAATTCTTCTGCAGTATTTACCGTACTGCGGTCAGGATTCGAACTTTCTTTTTTACATGCTACGCCCAGGGCGATCAATGTGATAAATAATGCTGATGTTAAGTTTAAAGTTTTCATGATGTTCAATTTTAAATTTGCTTACTCTATTCAGGCTTTTCAGCGTACGCCATTGGGTGATTCGAATAGATATCAAGAGGATTCAAAAATTGTTACCCCCCTGAATCATTTTTTTTTCCTCCAAGTAAAAAGAAGTTTTAAATTAGAGGGCATATGCTTGATTATAAATCTGTCAATGGCTAAGAACATACATTCAGATCAGCGATATATTGTCGGACTGGTAAATAATGATACGGCAATCATCAATGAGATTTATAAGCGCAGTGCAGCTAAGATCAAATCATGGATCATGTTTAATAATGGCAGTGAGGATGATGCTGCCGATATATTCCAGGAGGCCCTGATAGATATTTACCGCCAGGCCAAATACAAATCATTAGAGTTGAGCTGCCCCTTTGAACCGTACATCTTATTGATCTGCAAACGCAAGTGGTTAAACCAAATCAAAAAAAGATCAATTT
>CAMLDJ010000320.1 GCA_946478755.1 uncultured Pedobacter sp.
AGCTACGAAATTGACAGCGATACCAAATTTACTTTAGAGTATACCACTCAACATGTACAGGCACAAAGCCTGGGTACGTATGGCTTTTCACCTAAAGGTTTCGCGGATACAGATCCAAGCCTTTTCATTGGTGATCCCTCACTTAATCCTGTTAAATTGTATGACCACAACGTAACGCTGTACTTTACACACCGTCTGAACGATACCTGGAAAGTAAATGCTCAGGCCGCTTACCTGAACTACGGTATGCAGGGAGGTACACCATGGCCGTCCACAATTGCTCCAAATGGGGACATGAAAAGGTATGTGAACATCAGTGAAGAGCTGGCACTCAATAAAAATGCACAATTAAGCATTATGGGCGACCTGAAGACTGGCCCTGTAATACATAGACTAATGGGCGGGGTAGATATGGGCTTACTAAAAACCTGGGGAGATTTTTCCAGTGTAACTGAGCCGGATTTACAGCTGGCTGATAACAAGCCTTTCAATATTTATAATCCGATTTATGGGATTCCTGCGGCTAATATCCCGGTATTCGATTACAAAACCACAAGCCTTAGGGTGCGTTCAGGATCCAATAATTACGCTACTGAGCAAGCATACACTGGTGTATACATACAGGACGAGCTCCGGCTGCTGGAAGAAAAATTACGGGTAACGCTTGCGGGAAGGTTTACACATGTCGCTACTGTTGGTAAAACCAACGCGACTCAGGTCTCTGACAATGTATTCAGTCCAAGGTTCGGTCTGAGTTACTCTATTCTAGATGATTTCTCCGCATACACTTTGTATGACCAGAGCTTCGTGCCTGTAGCCGGACAGGATTTTTTCGGTGATCCTTTCAAACCGATCAGAGGTAACAATATCGAACTGGGACTGAAAAAGGACTGGTTCGACGGAAAATGGAATGCGACTTTCGCAACTTACCGCATCAGGAAACAAAATGTCTTGACTGCAGATCTTGATCCTGAACATATCGCCGCCAATCCTAACGCAAAAATACAAGTTGGCGAACAAGAGTTCAAAGGCGTTGAACTGGATATTAATGGTGAAATCGTTAAGAACCTCAACGTGATCCTGAATTACGCCTATACCGATGCAAAAGTAACAAGGGATAATAATCCTGCCCTGGTAGGTAACCGCGCAGCCAACTCCGTCAAACACATCACCAATGGCTGGTTATCATACCGCTTCAAAAAAGAAGGTTCTATCTTCGATGGTTTTGGGCTGAGTGGGGGTTATCAGATGCAACTCGATCGTATCTCAGGCTCGAACACTAAAGTTTCTAACCTGCCTGACTACATTCGCTTCGATGCGGGCGCATCTTACGAAAAAGGGAAATTTGCGATCACAGCAGTGGTCAATAACCTGCTTGACCGCAGACTGCTGACCCAAGGTTCGTATACTGACCTGGGTAGCAAAGCTACTGCCACTTCTGTTTCTTACTATACCTATATCTACGAAGTGCCAAGAAACGCAAGAGTTTCCCTGACCTACAGATTTAAATAGATATATATAATTAACGCGTAGTCTATCATCAAACGATTAACTCAATGATACCGGAAAATAAAAATACATCAGCGAAAAAGAAGCGTAAAGATGCTCTCTTTACCCGGATTTACAAATGGCTTCACCTTTGGCTTGGCCTGGCTTCCGGTATCGTTGTGCTAATCGTTTGCATCACGGGCTGCATCTGGGTGTTCAATGATGAGATCACTGCTTTAGTCGAACCGGAAACCAAGGTCGAATGGCAAGACAAACCGGTAATTACCCCAGGTAAATTATCGGCCATTGTAGCGCGTGATCATCCCGATCAGGTCCCTGCCTATGCCAGTTATCAGAAGGGACGCACCATTGACCTGAACCTGAAAGATAAAGTTGAAAAAAAGGGAAAGAGTGAAAAAGGCGGAAGAAGGGGTGGGGGTATCACACTTAAAATCAACCCCTATACCGGCAAAGTCATCAGTAAAGCGGTGCACAAAAGAGGGGAAACCGATTTCTTCAGGTTTATTTTAAACGGGCACAGGTTTTTATGGATGGCGCCGGCGATTGGAAGGCCAATCGTGAATTATGGGACCTTAATTTTTGTGGTATTGCTGATCACGGGGCTGATCTGGTGGTATCCTAAAAAATGGAACAATTCAACCCGCGACAAGAGCTTTAAGATCAAATGGGGTGCCTCTTTTAAACGGGTAAACCTGGATCTGCACAATGTTCTTGGCTTTTATTCCCTTTTATTTTTACTGGCAATTGCCCTTACGGGAATGGTATACGGGATTAAATGGTACAGCGAAGGGATGTATTGGGTAACCTCCGGCGGAGAGCCGCTGGCTGAATTTAAGCGCTCAGAATCTGATTCCCTGCAGGCCAATAAGTATTACAAGCCTGAGCGTGCTATGGATCTGGCCTGGAACAAGGTAATCGCCAAACACCCAAAGTCTGAAGGATTCTTCTATAGTTTTCCTGATACATCAACAGCTAAAGCTGCCATTAGTATTACCGTCTATCCAAATTCAGGGCAGTTTTACAATAGTCGCGGTTACACTTTTGATCAGCATACCCTGGAAGAACTTAAGAGAGAAGACGTATACAGCAGGAATTATGAAACAGCAGGGTTTGCCACTAAATTGCGCAAAATGAATTATGACATTCACGTTGGAAGCATCCTGGGCTTCCCTGGAAAGGTGATGGCTTTCCTGGCTTCATTGATCGGCGCAAGCTTACCCATTACAGGTTTCCTGATCTGGTATGGACGAAAATTTAAAAAGAAAAAACCTGCTAAAAAAGTAAGTAAGCCTTCTCAGCAAAAGGAAGAACAAAAGCTCGTTTTACTGCAGGAAGAAATAGTAATAGAATAAAAAATGTATGATGCAATTTACATTTGTTAGTTGCATCATTATTTACAGTTCTTTAGATCGGCGGCAACCTGTCCGGGGGTATACATTCCCTGCTTATTGCCAAAAGAATTGCCAATGTAAACCATTACCTGTGCAATATCTATATCATATAGTTCAGGAAATGCTGGCATTGTGCCTTCATATTGTTGTCCGGTTACCGTGATGGTATCCTTTATTCCTTGTTGAATAAAACAGGCCAGTTTTTGCCTGTTTTCTTTTAAAAAGGCCGTATCAGTCAATGGGGGTGTTAATTTACCCAGGCCTTCACCCTTGGCGCCATGGCAGTTCTGGCAATGTTTAATGTACAGGTCGCGGCCATTTACATAGTAAACATCCTGTTTGATCTCGCCTGCATCCTGGCAGGAGAGAACGATGGAACTGAGGGTGAGAAACAACAATGAACCGGTCAGCAACCTGCGCATACTTATTTTTTATCTTCTGTCAACAAAACCGGAATATCCTTCATCAACTGGGCTACCTGCTTCGTATCTGTACCATCATAGGCACCACGAATACGCTTTTGTTTATCTATCAACATCAGCCAACCCTGGTGTATATAACCTTCCTTGGCAGTACTATCTTCAATTACCGCCACGAGATAGTCTTTTTCTGCAATCTTATAAATGCTGTCTTTCGTGCCATAAGCAAACTGCCATTTGCCATTGTCTACCCCCAGTTTTTGTGCATATTTTTTAAGCACAGATGGTTTATCGTATTTAAAGTCGATGGTATGAGAAAGGTACATCACATCTGGATTGTCTTTGTATTTTTCGAAGATTTCTTTCATGTTGCGGTGCATGGTGGGGCAGATCGTAGTACAGGAAGTAAAAAAGAAATCAGCTATATAAATCTTGTCCCTGAACTTATCCTGGGTGATGACAACACTGTCCTGGTTTAAGAAGCTGAAGGGGGGGATAGTTTTATAGACAGTATCAACCGAAGTGGAGCCGTCCGGGTTCTTAACGGTTTCTGCCGCTCTCGGGCCCAATATAGGTAGTTTTTTTTTGCCCTGACAGGAAGAAATAAAGAGTACAGTAGCAATTAACAAAGATAAAGTGAGTATTCGCTTCATAATATTGTTTCGGTTTCAAAAATACAAAGTTATTATTTCAGGTATATTTAGTGCCAAGCTTATGTAATAATTTAAAGGTGATCACCAATATTGATGTATTTATCAGCTGCAGTGTCCCCGTCAGATGAAAAAGGACGACTTGGCCTTTTATAAAGTGCATTAGCTGTCGTTAAAAAGTTTCTGACAGGTGGTGCAGAAGAAACTTCTTCTATTCGTTTTTCCTAAATATTGTTTTTCTACTAGATGGCCTAGTGGGCAATTTTTTTTTGTATGGATCAGCCAATGTGCTCTTAATGTAAATTCTTTTTTCCATTTTAAAAAATCAAGGCTATACTGTCTGGCTTCCCTGATCATGATTTTAGAACGGCTAGCCGGGATAGACTTCGCTTTGCTTAATGGATGTATGCCGACGCGGTATAACACTTCGTTTTTTATAATGTTGCCAACTCCGGCAAAAATATCCTGATCCAGCAGGAGGTCACATACGCAGGCATTTTCCTTTTCTTTTATCTTTTTTAAGGCCGCAGAGGGATTCCAATGATCCGAAAGCACGTCGGCAGACCAGTCATAAAATAAATCCAGGTCGCCTTCTATAAATTTCAGGGAACAGGCATAAAAATTCAGTTCCGCACCTTCAAAAACAAGTCGCAGCCTTTCCTCATTTTCCTTGCGTTCATTGATCCTGTAAGTCCCGAAAAGCATGAAGTGGACCCGAAGGGAAAACTCATTAAAACAGATGAGAAAGTGTTTTCCCCAACTTCTGAAAGCCTTCACTTTCTGATTTAGCATACGTTCTTTTTCAATCTTAGTATTTCCGCCAACGTTGATGATTTGCTGTCCCTCTAGATGAAGGGATTGAACGAGTTCTTTTAAAATTACTAATGATGGTCCCTCCGGCATAGGCTGTATGTATGAGCTGATCATGGGAATTAACCATTCAAAGCTAAAATTGTTTGTGCATTAGGTTTTGTTCTGTTGCTCGGTAATAAAGCTTATAAAACTCCTTTTGTTTAAATTTTTTCTGAAAAAAATTAGACAAAAACAATTTTCATAACGTCCTGTTATTGATTATTAACCAATAACGGTCAAAATTTAAGATGAAAATGAAAGAACCATTTAACATCAAAATTGGATATGGTGAAAAAGAAGTGACTTTAACCATATTGCCAGTGAAAGAGAATTACTATAAAGTGATTTATTTTGGCGGAGTAATGGGGGCAGTGTGCTTCAATGGCGAAGATTGGGATCTAATAGAAAAAGAAGAGGTTGAAGCAGGTGATTTGCCTTTATACGAACCCGAGCTAAAAGGAGACCGACTGGAAATTGTGCTTGATGAGCTCACTGTAGATGCGATCAGTGAGGAAATCGAACTGCACATTATGGATGAGGATTAACGGTGACGATTGATGCGGGTCTAAAATTGATATTACCTCAATGTTTCCGGGCTGTGTAGGTGAATCTTAAACCGTCAGCCCCCGGATATCAAGCAAGCGCTTATCTGCACCAGAGATTAAAAGCAATCTCAGTAAGTCGTGCCTGCCGAACATAGCGGCAAACATCAAGGCTGTTCCTCCGTTTCCATGCTGAAGATCAATCTGAGCTCCATTATCAATTAACAAGCTGGCGATATTTTGGTGTCCCTTAAATGCGACCCCCATTAATGCAGTATTACCACCATGATCCTGGGCATTTACCTCAGCTCCGTTTTCCAATAAGAACTTTGCTGCTTCATATTGGTTATTGTAGCAGGCAATAATTAATGGGGTATAGCCTTTTTCATCGCGGGTATTTACATCTACACCCTGGAGCAACAGCTCTTTTAGCACTGCCACATCACCAACACGAGCTGCATGTATGATCACGTTTGATAGATTTATCATATTCTGTTTTATCTATCTAACAACTGAATTCAACGAAGGTTTGCCTGATGCCTGCAGTATTTTCCTTAGCGGTAGCCGATAATCATTACCAAATGATAGTTTTTTAACCTACATTTGCAGGGATAAGTTCTTTACTTTATTTCTTCATCAACCGATAATGGTTTTACTTAATTTGT
>CAMLDJ010000321.1 GCA_946478755.1 uncultured Pedobacter sp.
TTTTAGCCGATCTCCCAAAGGATAATAAACATTACGATTTCTTTTTGACACGGTACAAGCAGATGGCGGTTGCTTTGGCTAAATCGCAACAGTCAGAAGGCTATTGGACACGCAGTATTTTAGACCCGGCACATGCTCCTGGGCCGGAAACCAGCGGAACGGCTTTTATAACTTATGCCTATTTGTGGGGGATGAACAACGGAATATTAAACAAAGCAGATTATACTTCTGTAACCCAAAAAGCATGGGAATATCTAACAGAAATAGCACTACAGCCTGATGGCGAAATTGGCTATGTACAGCCTATTGGCGAGAAAGCGATTCCGGGGCAAGTAGTTGATAAAAATTCTACAGCTAATTTTGGTGTTGGCGCATTTTTGTTGGCTTCCTGTGAGATGTATAAATTTCTCCATTAAAAGAAATTTTTACAGAGAAATCGTTATGCATTAGCGAGCCTTAGCGACCTATAATATTTAAACCTTGGGTCATTCCAATATAAGCTGATCGTATCAAATTGTCCTTAAAAGAGGTCAACATTTGTACCTCTTGGGCTATTTTTTTCATTTCAACAGCCATCAAGAACCCCCAGGTGTTATCCCGACCACTTGTAAGTCTGGTTAAAACTTTTATTTTTGAGGGTAGCATGAACACTAAATTACATTTCAGATCACTTGAACAAATTTTCTCTGACGCTTTTTCCGCTGTAGGTATTACAATTAATGGTGATAAGCCATGGGATCCACAAATACATCATCCAAAGCTGTATGATAGGGTTTTAAATAGCGGGACATTAGGGTTTGGCGAGGCCTATATGGAGGGGTGGTGGGATTGTGAGGCCCTTGATGAGTTTTTCTTTAGAGTGTTATACCATCGATTGGATAAAAAATTACCCAGGGATCTGAGTACTCTTTTTTACTTGTTGAAAGCGAAGTTTAAAAACATGCAGACCAAAGGCCGGTCTACAGAGGTTGTTCATAAGCACTATGATATAGGCAATGAACTCTTTGAAAAGATGTTGGATAAACGCATGATGTACTCCTGCGGCTACTGGGCAAAAGCAGCCAGTCTTGACGACGCCCAGGAAGCAAAGCTTGACCTGATCTGCCGCAAGCTGAAACTTGAAAAAGGAATGCGTGTGCTAGAAATCGGCTGTGGCTGGGGAGGATTTGCCAAATACGCTGCCGAAAAGTATGGTGTTTCAGTCGTAGCGATTACAATTTCTGAACAGCAAGCTATTCTGGCACGCGAAGTTAACAAGGGATTGCCAGTAGAAATCAGAATACAGGATTACCGTGATGTAAATGAAGAATTTGACAGGGTAGTATCTATCGCCATGCTGGAGGCAGTAGGTTATCGTAATTTTAGGGAGTATATGGAAGTTGCCGAAAGAAATCTCACAAAAGACGGCATATTCTTAATACATACCATTGGTGGCAACTACGATGCTAAAATTACCGATCCCTGGATAGATAAGTATATTTTTCCTAATGGAATGCTCCCATCGGCGAGCCAACTTTCTAAAGCCTGGCAGGGGCTTTTTGTTTTGGAAGATTGGCATAACTTTGGTACTTATTATGACCCTACTCTGCTTGCCTGGCTCAAAAATTTTGAAGAAAGTTGGGACAGCATCAAAGCGGATTACGATGAAACCTTTTACCGTATGTGGCGCTATTACCTCACCGCAAGTGCGGCATCATTCCGGTCGCGGAAAAATCATCTTTGGCATATTGTTTTGACAAAACCTCTGCATGTAGGTGTTTATGAGTCAGTAAGATAGGTTAAGGTAATTTCGTTGCAGCTTTGGTAGAATCCAATTTCTAAAAAAATAATGTATTAATTACAACTGTCTGATTAGTAGTTGAATAAGTGTATTTTCATTGGAAAAGGTATTTTCTATAAAATGATCCTGTTCTTCTCTGTAAATTGTTAAAATCTTAATACTAAGATAATTTACAAGGCCTTTACTTTGCGTTATTATTTCTTTCATTAAATTGTTAATTATGACACCGAGTATTTTCTTTTCTTTTCTTTTATTTCGTTTTAATGTTTTTAATTTGATATATTCGATATCAATAAACCGAAATATAACCAAATACTAACCAAATTTAAACCTTTTTTTAAATGAAAACTCACCGAAAACGTGTTGGAAGGTGTTTTGTCGCCTTTGTATGGGTATGCTTCAGTTCCTTTTGTTTGTTCTCTTGTAAGAATGAAAAAGAAGGTCCAAGTAAAAGCCATGATCCTTCAAAACCGATCGTACTTACCTCTTTTTATCCCAATGAGGGCGGAGCCCGGGATAAGATCCTTTTGGACGGGGAAAATTTTGGAAATGATGCAACCAAAGTCAAAGTCTATTTCAATCATGCGAAAGCCTCGGTGATCTCCTCCAGTGGCAACCGGATCTACGCCATCGTACCCCGCCTTCCGGGTGATCAACCTCACATTTCTGTCGTTGTAGGTTTGGATTCCGTCACTTACGAAGGTACCTTTACCTACCATATTCAAGCTCAGGTAAGTACAGTCACCGGCAACGGGGAAAAGAACTTTAAACCGGGCACGCTCTCCGAAGCTGAAGTTTATGGTAAATACCTGGAACTGGATGCCGAAGGCAATATATTTATGTCCTGGCGGGATGGAGGTAGTCCGGCTACTTTTGGGGTAGCCAGAATAAATGAACAGCAAAACATAGTGACCCCACTGATCGAATCAGTAGCGACCGGTCGTATTTTATTCGCCAACGGGCTAACCGTGGACCGTGCTACTGGGATGCTGACGGCTGGTCACGAATCTACTAAAGAGGTCATGTTCACCTTCGATCCTCGCGAAGCCTGGTATCCGCGCCAGCGCAACGTTAAATTTTCTAAGAGCGATCTGAGCTCGATTGTAGATGCGGACCGCTACAAGAATTTTATCACTTTCTGTCCCTATGACGGGCAGCTTTATACCAGGTACCGGGATGGAAAGATTGCCAAAATAGATCCTGAAACTTTGGAGGCAAAAATTGTTCACCAAGGCCCTTACGGCTCGCAATATGGGCAGGCAATTAACCCTGCAAAGCCATGGCTGCTGTATATCACGCTCCATTCCAACGCCACTCCGACCGAATTCAGACAGGGTATTTCCGTTCTTGACCTTCGTGACCCCGATGGCTCGGGAGGATTTAAACGGCTCAATGCCCCCGGTGGCAGTGGGTTTCGGGATGGTCCGCTGGCTGATGCGCTATTCAACTACCCCAAAGATATTAAGTTCGACAACAATGGAAATATGTTTGTTGCTGACTATGGCAACCATTGCATCCGCATGGTATCAGCTGATAATATCGTCACCACGGTAGCCGGCCAACCCGGCACTCCTGGCTATAAGGATGGTGGACCGGTGGAGTCCCTGTTCAACCAACCCTGGGGAGTAGCCGTCAACGAACAAGGCGATATCTACATCGCCGACTGGAGTAATGCACGCATACGCAAATTAGTTATTGAATAATAAATCTACTTATCTAAAATGAAGTTCATTCAGATTATATGCATGATATGCATCATGTCGTTGTGCTTATCGCTCAGCACAACGGTTGCACAACAAGGGAAAGAGTTAACGATTTCCGGTACGGTTGTGGATAAAGAAAGTAAGCCGATCCCAAGCGTATCGGTGTATGTCAAGGATAAACCCTCTATAGGCACATCGACCAATAGTGAGGGAAAATTCAGTATTAAAGCGGTCTACGGAGATAAGATCATATTCAGTTATGTAGGCTTTGATCCTATCGAACACTTAGCTATTGAATCAAGCAAGAGTTTAACCATCAAGCTGCTGGAGAATTCCAAGACCATTGATGAGGTCATCATCGTAGGTCTGGGGAACGTACAGCGGAAGATCAGTTCGGTCGGTGCCATCACTACGGTAGATGTCAAGGATCTTCAATCCCCCGCGCCCTCGATTGCAAACCTTTTGGGGGGAAGGGCCGCTGGTGTGATCTCCAGACTCGGCAGTGGTGAACCGGGGAAGAACATTTCTGAGTTCTGGGTGCGTGGTATCGGTACATTTGGTGCCAATAGCAGCGCCCTGGTACTCATCGATGGTTTAGAGGGCGACCTGAATACCATTGATCCGGCGGATGTGGAAAGTTTCTCCATACTCAAGGATGCATCGGCCACGGCAGTATACGGGGTTAGGGGGGCTAACGGGGTTGTATTGGTTACGACCAAGCGAGGCCTGGTGGATCGCATGCAGATCACTGCACGCGCCAATACGACCCTGTCCCATCTCAGCCGTTTGCCAAACTATTTACGTGCTTATGATTACGCGCAATTGGCCAATGAGGCAAGCCTTGTCCGTGGCCAAAGCCCCTTGTACAACCAGACCGAGATGGGCATCATCCGCGATGGTCTGGATTTGGATATGTACCCCGATGTGGGTTGGCAGGACGAGATCCTCAATAAGAATTCCTGGCGCCAGAGTTATTATATGAGTGGTCGTGGAGGATCTGAGGTGGCGCGCTATTTCCTGAGTCTTGGTGGTAAAAGCGAAAGCGCCGCTTATAAAGTAGACAAGAATAGTGTATACAGCTCCAACGTAGGCTTTAATACCTACAATTACCGGATCAACCTGGATGTGAATCTGACCAAGACCACGAAAGTTTTCCTGGGCTCGGATGGATTTTTATCCAAGCTGAAACAGCCGGGACTGGCCAATACCGACTACATATGGGCCGCGCAGTCACTTCTTACTCCGCTGGCCCTTCCTACCCGGTATTCCAATGGACTGCTTCCAGGTCTTGGGGCTGGAGGCGAGTCTTCACCCTATGTGATGATCAACCGCACGGGTAAAGCATTAGATGAGGTGTATAAAGGCAAGACCACCCTGGCCCTGAATCAGGACCTTTCCAGTATTTTGGACGGACTTAAATTCCGCGTCCAGGGTGCTTACGATGTATATAGTTACTTTGAGGAGCGCAGGTATGTACAACCGGCCCTTTATAATGCCTTAGGCCGGGCCTATGATGGCTCGCTGATTATGCAGGAAACGGTGCAGGAGCAAAAAGCCAGTTACAACAGGGCTACCCGCCAATACCGTAAATACCACTTTGAGTCGGTCATCAATTACGATAAAATGTTCGGTACCGATCACCGGACCTCGGCATTGATCTATTATTACATGAGTGATGCCAAAGATACCAAGGACGCGACCAGTAACATGAATGCCATCCCCTTACGCTATCAGGGTGTATCCAGCAGGCTGACCTATGGTTTCCGGGATACTTACCTGCTGGATGTGAATTTTGGGTATACCGGTTCCGAGAATTTCCAGCCTGGCAGGCAATATGGTTTTTTCCCATCGGTAGCCCTGGGCTGGGTACCTACGGGATACGACTTTGTAAAAAAGGCGGCACCCTGGCTTAACTATTTTAAGATCAGGGCTTCCTATGGTACTGTGGGTAATGACCGGATTTCAAAGATCCGTTTTCCTTACCTGACGAAGGTCAATCAGGGCAGTGACAATGTGTGGGGCGTGCCCGGAATCGAGACCATTAATGAGACACGGATCGGGGCGGATAACCTGGCCTGGGAAAAAGCAATTAAATCCAATATAGGGATTGAAGGCAAGCTGTTCAACAATTCGATAGATTTCGTGGTCGACATTTTCAAAGATCAGCGTAATGGTATTTTTCAGCAGCGGGTACAGGTTCCCGAATATGTGGGCGTGATCTCTAACCCCTTTGCCAATGTGGGGCGGATGAAAAGTTCCGGAATTGATGGGAACATCAGCTACACCACCAATCCCTCCAAAGAGATAGGTTTCACTTTGAGGGGTAATTTTACCTACTCTAAGAATATGGTACAGAACTGGGAGCAGGCTTACCTGGAGTATCCTTATCTGGAGTACAATGGATTCCCGTACAATTCTATCCGGGGTTATCAGGCACTCGGACTCTTTAAAGACGAAGACGACATCAAGTATAGCCCTCAGCAGACCTTTGGAGAGGTGTTGCCTGGTGATATCA
>CAMLDJ010000322.1 GCA_946478755.1 uncultured Pedobacter sp.
AGCTTACCGTAACTGATTTTTCTCAGTTGCCTTTTGGAAAGGTTTTTTCTGACCATATGTTTATTGCAGAATATGACAATGGACAGTGGTCTAACCTGCAGGTCCTTCCTTACGGGCCCATTCCAATGAGCCCGGCAATTTCTGCTTTACACTACGGACAGGCCATATTTGAAGGAATGAAAGCTTATCGCCAGGCTAGTGGTAAGATCAGTGTCTTCAGGCCGGAAAAAAACTTTGAGCGTTTCAATAAATCAGCGGAACGGATGTCGATGCCAGCCATATCAAAAGAAATTTTTATGCAGGGCATTGCGGCACTGATTGATATTGATGAGAAATGGGTGCCTGCACAGGATGATTATTCTCTATATATCCGTCCGGTAATGTTTGCAACTGACCCATATTTAGGTGTCAGGCCATCTGACAAATATATTTTTGCCTTACTGACCACCCCTACCGGTCCTTACTACAGCAAGGCACTGAAAGTTAAAATTGAAACAGAATATACCCGTGCTGACGACGGTGGTGTTGGCTATGCCAAAACAGCAGGAAACTACGCGCGTTCTTTATTCCCATTTGCTGAAGCTCAGAAAGAAGGCTTTGACCAGCTGATATGGACAGATTCTGCTTCACATGAATACATTGAGGAAGCAGGAACAGCAAACCTCATTTTTGTGATCAATGGCAAACTGGTCACTCCTTCCGTGAGAAGTACTGTATTGGACGGCGTAACCCGTGACACCATTATTCAACTGGCTAAAAAAGCCGGTATTGAGGTAGAGGAAAGACGTGTAAGCGTAAAAGAAGTGATCGAAGGAATTGAAAACGGAAGTCTGACCGACGCCTTTGCAGCAGGTACAGCAGCAACTGTTACCCCGATTGGTGTAATTGGATATCAAGGCAAAACTTACACGCTGGCCGATCTCTCTACACGAACCATCTCTGCAGGTATTGCCAAAACACTTAACGATATCCGCTACGGACTGGTTCCTGACGAGTTTGGCTGGAACTGGGTATTGTAAACTGAAGCTTTTATAAAATTACGGGGCGCCTGTTAAGGGCGCCCTTTTTATTGCCGGTGATCAGCCCAGGGTTTTATCGATGTCTTTTTTTTGAGCGCATGGCCCTGCGCTTGAGACGTTCCTGTCGATCGACCTTTCTCTTTTCAAATTTGGCGATCTGATCTTCAATCTCCTGCTTCTTTTGAGGGGTAAGGCCGACACTGTATTTAACTCCCTGAAACAGTGTTTGCCAAATGAAATTAAAAAAAGAAGCAGTTTTTATTCGCTCATGGAGTACCGGGGCAGTAACAAATACCCCTTCGGCATTCGGATTATCGGAATTGATGACCAATGCATTCGCCAGGAAAGACATTAAACCCTTTTTTACCAGACGGTTTTCGCCCTTTACTTTCTTTAGCAAGGCGACAGAAAGGTCATTGTAAGCAAAGCTGACATTTCCCCTGGCAAGGCTGTCGTTGGCATCAATATCAAACCTTAGCTTTTTGATATAGCCGCTATTCACCTTTACCAGTCCCAAGGGTTTCGTAATGCGGTTTAATGCTCTGCCTTCCATATTTGCAAGGACACCGGAATAAGAGAAGGCCCCATCTTCAGCGATGAGGTTGAACTTAAAATTTACATCTAATTTTCCGGAACCCATGACATAGGACGTCAGGTTGGCCATCATAAAGGGGTTTTTAGCCCTGGCTTTCGCCACATTAGTGACATTCGAAATCACTCCCGAGGCCCCCTCAAAGGTAATGACCCCTTTATTTTTCCCTTCCTTATCAAACTCGGCGTAGCTGATATCAATGTCTTTCAGGTTTAATTTCTCTATATTCAATTTGCCCCTTGCCTTTTGCAGCAACTGATGCGGGTACTGCCCGGTCTTATCGATGATCTTCTTAGGCAGGGTATTGTTGTTTACGACATTCAGGTAGCCATTAGCGATATTCATTTCTTTGGCAAAAAGTTCCTGCCTTAACACATACAGCGGCAGGTTGATTCCCGTAAAACCGAGGTTGCTCAGCTGCATGCTGTACCTGTCCTGCGCATATCCGTCTATGCTGCCGAATAACTTTTCGCTGTAACGGGGTTCAAGCATAAAGCTCTTGATGTTTAGCTTGCCCGAAGAAGCCGTAAAATCAAGCTGATTAAGCCTGACATAATACATACTGTCGGGCGTAGCATAGGTATAGTCCTTCAGGTTGATAACCACATCCTTTAACAGGTAAAACCGGCTTTTGTCCACTGCCGAATGTGCATCGATCAGCCAGTCGCGGAGGGTGATATTTAAGTTATCTACCGCATCAATTTCCAGTTTTCCAGGGTGATTATTGTCGACGTATTTAAAACTGGCATTTTTAAAATCGATGGTACGGATGCGCAGTTCTTTAAGGTACTTTGAAATGTAATCATACGGCGATCTTTTAGGGCGCGGAAGCTTTTCTTCATTAAAATCGAACTGCCTGTTCGTCATTTCTATACTAGCGTTGTCGAACAATAGCAGATCAATGTTTAACTTCTTTTGACGCCATAGCTTCAGTGGATGAAAGTTCCGAACGGCAAGTTTCTTCAGTTTAACATAATAAAGGTTATTGGGTGCATTTTTCAGCGTAATCATCTTTCGATACACTGTGGTATCCGGTATAATTTTAACATCAGTTAAGGAGGAGATCCCGGTAAGCACATTGGTATTCACTGCCGAGAATTCTATCCGGTACAGGTGATCCGTAGTTTTTAAAACCAGTTCCTTCAGTTCTGCGGTAACAATAGGCTTCAGTTTAACACTCAGGTACCAGGTTATCGCAGTTAGCAACAAGGCAACGAATAGCAGGGTTGCGGCAAACCATTTGAGGATGATGTATTTCTTTCCAACTTTAACAGCCATAGGCGACAACCTTGTTTAGCCTAAGATACAAATAATGCGTCAGTTAAATTCGTTAATCCTTCTTTTGTGCTTCTTTTTCCTTTTGACGCTGTTTCCTTCTCTCCTGCCGCTTCTCTTGACGTTCTTGTTTTTTATCTTTTATTTTTTCCATGGCCTCCTCCGGCGTTTTAACCGGGACGATGCCAAGGCCGACCGTTTCGCGCATACCAGTAAAGAGGCTTTTCCACATCAGGTTAAAGAAGGATGCTGCTGGTGTTCTCTGTAAGGTGATGCTTGCCGTGCGCGCAGGCTGTCCTTTGGTTGGATTCGCATCTATAATTAAAAGATTATTGGCCAGAAAAGACAACAAGCCTTTCTTTTTCGGTGCGGCACCGGCTTCACCCTCTTTAAGCACTTTTATCTTCAGATCGCTGTAATAGAATTGAACCTTACCGGAAGATCCACTGGCATTGGCCTGTATGCGGAAAGTGGTTTTCTGCATATGTCCGCTTTCAATTTCAACAAGCCCCATGTTCTTCGCCATAGGGTTTAAAACCCGCATGTTCATAGGGGCCACATCTCCGCTATAGCTAAAGGCGGCATTTTTATCCGTCAGGTTAAAGTTGATGTGCACGTTAATCCGGCTGGTTTTCATTGCCAATGCTGTCAGGTCGGCTATCGCGTGATTATTTTTAGCCAGACGAACTGTATCATTGGTCGCATTAAGGAGCTTTCCGCTTATATTTTGAAAATAGGCCGTTCCGCGTTTCTGACTGATCGGATTATATTCGGTATAAGCGAGGTCAATATTTGTCAATTTTACCGTATCAATAATGCTTTGTATCGGCAAGCGTTTTAAGGCTACATGAGGAAAATTCCTGACCTTGTCGAAACCTGGTGGCGGTGGCAGCTCTCTGTTCACAAAGATATTTACCTTTGCGGGGCCTATTTTCAAGGCCTGTGCATGGAGTTTGCCTTCTGCATCAAGAAGCGCAAAATCCAGCCCTGTAAAGCTGATCTCATTAAATTTAAGGTTATACCGGTCTTTTCCATAACGATACTTCCGGGTAAATGTAAGATCAGGATACATGGGGATCATTTGCAACCCTTTAACCTTTATAGATCTGTGGAATACAGAACCACTGACGGTGTCAATCTTCATGGTATACATTTTATCCTTACTGATCGATCTATACCCGGTTAGTGCAAAGCCGATATCTTTCGCGTAATAGAACCTTGCAGTATCCGAGCCCGAAAGCGAGTCAACCAGAAAATCATTGACGTTGATACTTAAATGTTTAACTGAATTGAGTGTCTTCGCGTTTGCTCCATTGATATAATCGAAGTCTGCATCAATAATTTTAATGGCCTTCACATCAATCGATTTGACCCGATTAGAGATCAGCTCATATAAAGTGCGCTTCTCTTTGTCATCATCCGGGCCTTTCTCCACTTTATAATGGATCAGGTTGATCGAAGGATTATTCAAAACAATCGATTTTATTTCTATTTCTCTTTTAAAGTAAGCTGTCAGCAGTGCAATCCTGTTAATCTGAAGCTCCTGCACTTTTATCTGAAAGAGATTTACAGGTGCAAGCTTAGTTGCTTTAAGCTGACTGTAAACGCTTGTATCCGGAATTAAGGATACTTCATGCAAGCTTGCGCTCCCACTGAAGAGGTGAATGCTCATGTCTTTAAAATCCAGCCTATACAAATGAAAAGAACGGTTATATACACCGTCTTTCAATTTCTGCGAGAGGATCGGTTTCCACCGTGCAATTAGGAATGCAATCCCCGCACCTACGAGCAGCAAGAACGCTAAAACCGCTATCACCCATTTTCTGAGCCGGTATTTACCAGATTCATTTTTATAAACAAATAACTGCATATTCCTCGCATGCAATTTAAGCGCCAAACGTCCGATTCTTTTTTTATCATTTATTCAATTGTCACACGATCTTCATTTCAATTCCTGCCAATCTGTCATTTCTAAATTAAATTCCGTATTTTTGGTGCCCATAATAAGGATAGTCATTTATGATTGATTTACAGCTGACAGATAAAACACACGATGAAGAGCGCCAGGGAGAAGCTTTGGTTATTGATGCACCTTTAGTGCGTAATGGACGCAAACTGTATATTGAAAGCTACGGTTGCCAGATGAACTTTGCAGACAGTGAAATTGTTGCTTCCATTTTACTGGATCAGGGCTTTGAAACAACGGGCGACTACAAGGAAGCTGATGTTGTATTTATCAATACCTGCTCTATCCGCGAAAATGCGGAGCAAAGGGTTCGGAACAGGTTATCACAATTTGGTGCCGAGAAACGCAGAAATCCGAAGCTGATCGTTGGCGTGTTGGGTTGCATGGCAGAACGCTTGAAATCAAAATTTCTGGAAGAAGAGAAGCTGGTTGATGTAGTCGTTGGCCCCGATGCTTACCGCGAGCTTCCGCAGCTGTTAACTGAAGTGGAAAGCGGTCATAAAGCTATCAATGTACTGCTATCCCGTGAAGAGACCTACGCTGATATCAATCCGGTTCGCTTAAACGGAAATGGCATCACCGCTTTTATTTCTATTATGCGGGGCTGTGACAACATGTGCTCTTTCTGCGTGGTGCCTTTTACCAGGGGTCGGGAAAGAAGCCGCGATCCTTACTCCATCCTTGCTGAAGCGCAGGACCTGTTTAACAGGGGTTATAAAGAAGTGACGCTGCTTGGGCAAAATGTCGACTCCTATAAATGGAAAGGGAATGATGCGGATGAAAATGCGGAAACTGAAGTCAACTTTGCGCAGTTACTCGCGAAGGTTGCCCTGATCAGTCCTGACCTGAGGGTCAGATTTTCTACTTCTCACCCTAAGGACATTACCGATGAAGTTTTATATACCATAGCAAAATACGATAATATCTGTAATTACATCCATTTACCGGTGCAATCGGGCAGCTCAAGGGTACTGGAACTGATGAACAGGACCTATACCCGTGAGTGGTACATCAACCGGGTCGATGCCATCAGGAAAATCATCCCTGATTGTGCCATTTCATCTGATATCATTGCCGGCTTTTGTACAGAAACGGAAGAAGAACACCAGGAGACCCTGAGTATGATGGATTATGT
>CAMLDJ010000323.1 GCA_946478755.1 uncultured Pedobacter sp.
GCGTCGACTACGCACGTGAACAAGTTGCCAAACTGATTGGCTGCACTGAAAAAGAGATCATTTTTACTTCGGGCGCCACAGAAGCTGACAACCTAGGCATCAAAGGTGTATTTGAAATGTATCAGGAAAAAGGCAATCACATTATTACTGCTACTACTGAGCATAAAGCTGTTTTAGATACCTGCAAGCACTTAGAGAAACTTGGTGCAAAAGTGACTTATCTGACAGTGAAGGAAGATGGATTAATTGATCTTCAGGAGCTTGAGGCTGCCATGACAGAACAAACTATCCTGGTGACCATCATGTATGGTAATAACGAAATTGGTGTGATTCAGCCAATTAAAGAAATAGCTGCCATTGCACATAAATCCGGCGCATTATTTATGACAGATGCTACACAGGCTGTAGGTAAAATACCTGTAGATGTAAATGCAGACGGAATAGACCTGATGGCCTTTTCCGCGCATAAAATGTATGGCCCTAAAGGAGTTGGTGTATTATATGTACGTCGTAAAAACCCAAGGGTTAAAGTGACGGCACAAATGGACGGTGGTGGTCATGAGCGCGGCATGCGTTCAGGAACGCTAAACGTACCAGGTATCGTTGGTTTAGGTAAAGCCTGCGAACTGTGCCGCCTGGAAATGGACGAAGAAGCAAAACGCCTGTCGGCCTTAAGAGATAAACTGGAAAGCGCGTTGAGCGAACTGGAGGAAAGCTATGTAAACGGAAATGTGGAACACCGTTTACCACATGTGGCGAACATTTCTTTCAAATATGTTGAGGGCGAAGGTTTAATGATGGCTATGAAAGATTTAGCGGTATCATCAGGTTCTGCCTGTACATCTGCGTCATTGGAGCCTTCTTATGTATTAAAAAGCCTGGGTTTATCGGATGATCTTGCACACTCTTCGATCCGCTATGGACTAGGTCGTTTCACTACAGAAGAAGAAGTTGACTATGCAATAGAAAATACCAGAAAAGCAGTAAATCACCTGAGAGATCTTTCTCCGCTTTGGGAAATGTTTAAAGAAGGTGTGGATCTGAGTAAGATTGAGTGGGCAGAGCACTAATTCGTTAAAAAGGAACATGGAATAACAGATCGTAGTAATTAACTACGATCATAAATCAAAAAAACAAGATGGCATATTCAGAAAAAGTAATAGAACACTACACCAACCCAAGAAACGTTGGTACTTTAAATAAAGACAGCAAATCAGTAGGTACTGGTCTTGTTGGCGCCCCGGAGTGCGGCGACGTGATGCGCTTACAGATTGAAGTTGATGAAAACAATGTCATTACTGATGCTAAATTTAAAACTTTTGGCTGTGGATCGGCAATTGCATCCTCTTCCTTAGCTACGGAATGGTTGAAAGGTAAAAGTATTGATGAGGCCTTAACCATAGACAACATGGACATTGTGGAAGAACTGGCTTTACCACCGGTAAAAATTCACTGTTCCGTTCTGGCTGAAGACGCCATTAAATCTGCGATCAATGATTATCGTGTGAAAAATGGCCTGGCACCGTTTGAACTGGCTAAATCGCATCACTAGTTTTAGCTATTAGTAGTTAGTATTTAGAAAGCATAGAGGTGATAGGCATTCTGTTTTAAACACATCCTATCTAAATACTAAGTACTTATTACTAAATACTTATTACTAAAATACTACTACAATGATCACAATCACTGATAAAGCAAAAGGCAAAATCGACCAGTTAATGGAAGAGTCTCAAATGGATACCACCTATTTTTTGCGGGTATCTGTTAAAGGAGGGGGATGTTCAGGATTATCATACAACCTGGACTTTGACAATGAGGAAAAGTCCGGCGATCAGTTTTTTGAAGACAAGGGCATCAAAATTGCGCTGGACATGAAATCCTTTTTGTACCTGGCGGGAACTGAACTTGATTTCTCTGATGGTTTAAATGGCAAAGGATTTAACTTTAACAATCCGAATGCAAGCCGTTCCTGTGGTTGCGGCGAAAGCTTTTCTGTTTAAGATACAATTAATATATTTGCATAGGCCGGTACAGTCAGATCTGTACCGGCCTATTTTTATATGCAACCAAGCCTTTCCAACATGGAACTATTTAACGAGCAATCTACTGTCCCTTCCTTATTAAGGAATGTCGTAGCAAACATTCACGCCCCTGAAGAAACATTCCTCATTCACAAAAAAGATACGGAATGGCAAGAAATCTCTTATCAGCATACCCTGAATTGCGCAGATGCAGTAGCTTCATTCTTTTTGTCAAAAGGCATAAATAAAGGTGATAGAATGGGGCTGATGATAGAGAATTCTCCCGAGTATGTTTATTATGACCAGGGGATCCAGCAAATTGGTGCGATCAATGTTTCCATTTATCCAACACTCTCAGAACATGAGGTCACCTATATTTTAAATGATTCAGGTATGCGTGCCATTCTGATCGGCAATACCTTTCTTTATAAAAAAATATTAAAAATAGCGGCCAACTGCAGATGCCTCGACTACATTATACCAGCCTTCCCTGAATACCAGAAGATAACTATTCCGGAGGGTTTGAAAGCAGCGATCATAAGTTTTGATGAAATCCTCCAGGGATCTGGAAAAACGACAGCAGCAGAACTGACTCAGCTATCGGCCATACGCAGTGCCATACGTCCGGCCGATATCTCTTCGTTAATCTATACTTCCGGTACTACAGGAACCCCGAAAGGGGTCATGCTCTCTCACAGCAACTTTGTCGAGAATGTAAAGGTTTGCCTCCAACAGATTCCTGTTATCAATGAGACGGAGACCTTCCTTTCCTTTCTGCCGCTTTCGCATGTGTTTGAACGTACGGCAACGTATCATGTGTGCTGCGCACAGGGTTGTAAAATAGCCTTCGCACAGAGCCTGGAAATGCTGGCTAAAAATATGGCAGAGATCAAGCCAACGGTCATGAACTGCGTACCACGGTTACTGGAAAAGATCCACGACAAGGCCATCAAAAGCGGTACTTCTGGTGGAGGTTTGAAATCAAAAATATTTCTATGGGCCCTCGAAGCCGGACAGGACTACCGGCGACAGAAAGAAACTGGTAAGACCCCCGGGATCATCCGCAGTGCAAAGAAATCCCTGGCCGAGAAGCTGGTATTCAGCAAGATCAAAGAGAAAACAGGGGGTCGCTTAAAGTTCATGATCTCAGGTGGGGCTGCGCTGCCTAAAAATGTAGGTGAGTTTTTCGGAAACCTGGGAATCAAAATACTCGAAGGGTTCGGACTGACAGAAACCTCTCCGGTAATGGCCGTAACCGAATTTCACAGGCAGGTCTATGGCACCGTGGGAAGGGTCATTCCGGGTATTGAAGTTGGCATTCAGGATGTGGAATCCAAACAGATCATCAGCATTCAAACCCACGAGTCCTTTCAGGAAGATTTTGAATGTGCTGAAGGAGAGATTATTATAAGAGGACACTGTGTGATGCAGGGATACTTTAACAAACCTGCAGAAACCGCTGAGGCGATCGACAAGGACGATTGGTTCCACACCGGTGATATCGGGCGCTTTTTTAAAGGCAACCTTCAGATCACTGACCGGTTGAAAAATATGATCGTAAACGCATATGGCAAAAATATCTATCCTACCCCGGTGGAGAACGTTTATATGAAAAGCCTGAAAATTGATCAGCTCTTTTTAATTGGCGATAAGCGGGAATACCTCACGGCGATTGTCATACCCAATAAGGAAAACCTGCAGGAAGCTTTTGCTTTGCCGGAAAGCTTCTTTCAGGAAGCTGAAGTATTTATAAATGAAAAAGAGATCGTCGACTGGATTGGACAGGATCTCAAGAAGCTTTCAGGAGAGCTGGCCAAGTTTGAGCGCATCAAAAACTTTAAAGTAAAGCGGAGCCCCTTTAGTATTGAGGAAGGGGAAATAACGCCTACCATGAAGGCAAAAAGGAAAGTTATTGAGGCAAAATATGCCAGGATCATTAACGAAATGTATGCCGGGGCTGTTGAGGCAGATTAAAATCGGGAAAATATTTTATGTTTCTTATTCCAATCGGCATAAAGAACTAAGGTAAATCCCTATTTTTGCCTAATTTTAAATTAATATACCAATCAGTGATCAGACCCGAGGGCCAGATACAATAAATATATGAGTACAGGACTATCAGAATTAGAACTATTACGCCGTAATTCGCTAACCCAATTGCGTGAACTTGGCATCAATCCCTACCCTGCCGAAGCATTTGAGATCAATGCCAATGCAGCAGATATATCAGCGAACTACGAACGGGATAAAACTGCTTATAAGAACATCAGTATAGCAGGCAGGATCATGAGCCGCCGGATTATGGGTAGTGCTTCTTTTGTTGAACTACAGGACTCAACAGGCAGGATACAGGTATACCTGAAAAGAGATGATCTTTGTCCGGATGAAGATAAGACCTTGTACAATACGGTATTCAAAAAACTGATGGACCTGGGCGACTTTATCGGCGTTAAAGGCTATGTGTTTACCACGCACACCGGAGAGATCTCTATACATGTTACAGAACTGACTTTGCTGTCCAAATCCTTGAAGCCTTTGCCCATTGTAAAACGCGATGAAGAAGGGAATATTTATGATGGCTTCACCGATCCGGAAATGCGTTACAGACAACGTTACGTAGATCTTACGGTAAACCCTGATTTCAAGCAGATCTTCATCAACCGTTCTAAGGTGATCAATACCATGCGTAATTATTTCGATAACCAGGGGTGGATGGAGGTGGAAACACCGATTCTTCAGGCTATCCATGGTGGCGCTGCTGCAAGGCCTTTCGCTACGCATCACAATACACTGGACATGCCCCTTTACCTGCGTATAGCAAATGAATTGTACTTGAAAAGACTGATTGTTGCAGGCTTTGACGGTGTTTACGAGTTCGGAAAAATGTTCAGAAATGAAGGAATGGACCGGACGCACAACCCTGAATATACTGCCATGGAAATCTATGTGGCGTATAAAGACTATGTCTGGATGATGGGAATGGTGGAAGAATGTCTGGAAAAAGTAGCCCTGGCTATTCATGGAACAGCAGTAGTAAAAGTTGGCGAGTATGAGATCAACTTTGAAGGTCCCTACGAAAAACTAACCATGTACGAATCTATACAGAAATACACGGGTGTTGATGTGTCAAATATGACCGAGGAAGCGCTTATACAGACCTGTAAAAGCCTGAACATTGAAATTGATGCCAGCATGGGCAGGGGAAAGCTGATTGATGAACTTTTCAGCGAGAAGGTAGAAGCCAACCTGATCCAGCCAACATACATTACCGACTACCCGCTTGAAATGACCCCTCTTGCTAAAAAACACAGAAGCAAAGAAGGTCTTGTAGAAAGATTCGAGCTGTTTGTAATGGGTAAAGAAATTGGCAATGCTTATTCAGAGTTAAATGACCCAATTGATCAGCGTGAGCGCTTTGAAGACCAGCTAAAATTAGCAGACAGGGGTGATGATGAAGCGATGGCTATGGATGATGACTTTGTCCGTGCCCTGGAATATGGTATGCCTCCAACTTCGGGGTTAGGAATCGGGATTGACCGTTTGGTCATGCTGATGACAAATCAGTCGACCATACAGGAAGTACTGTTCTTCCCTCAAATGAGACCAGAGAAAAAAGTCAAGGTAACTACCGATGATGATTTCGTAAATGCAGGTATTCCGGCCGAGTGGGTTCAGGTGATCAGAAAAATGAACATCAACAGCATAGAAGAGCTGAAAGCTGCAAATCCGAACAAAGTTTTCAATGACCTGGGGGGTATGCGTAAAAAACTTAAACTGGAGTTAACCATGCCTTCAAAAGAAGACGTTACCGCCTGGTTTTCTTAACATACAGATAACAAAAGCTTAAAGGCCTGCTGCAAAAACTGTAGCAGGCCTTTCTTATTTTTACACCTATATAAATTGAAATGATTATGAACAGTTCAAGTCTAGAGATCACAGAGAAAGAATACTGTATAAAACTAAGC
>CAMLDJ010000324.1 GCA_946478755.1 uncultured Pedobacter sp.
ATATTACTATATAAAACATATAACTTTGTATTATGATAGCAGAAAATACGCAAACACAAATGCGAAAGGGCATACTGGAATACTGTGTGCTGCTTATAATATCCAGGGGCGAAATTTATGCTTCTGATATCATCGCAGAATTAAAGCAGGCAAAACTTCTTGTGGTAGAGGGAACGCTCTATCCTTTGCTTACGCGTTTAAAGAACAACGGCTTGCTGAGTTACAATTGGGTCGAGTCTACATCTGGGCCGCCGCGTAAGTATTATGTGCTTACAGAAAATGGGAAAGGTATTTTAAAACAACTGGATTCGACCTGGGAAGAACTGGCTTATGCCATTACCACCTCCAGAAAAGTAGCGGATCAGGAATCAAAAGAACAAACTAATCAAACCGGATTATGAAGAAGACACACAACATCAATATAGGTAACTCCATTATTCATATTGAGGAGGATGCTTACGAAATGCTCACTGTTTACCTGAACGAAGTGAAGCAGCATTTTTCAAAAAGTGCGGATGACTTTGAAATCGTAACTGATATTGAGAACCGGATTGCAGAGATGTTTGCCGAAAAGCTGGCTGCACAGCAAAGACAGGTGATCAATATTGAGGATGTCCGCACTGTGATCCAGCAAATGGGCTCCGTGAACGATTTCGAAACATCTGAAGAAGCCGAGGAGCAGTATAGGGCCCAGCCAGATTATGAACCGGTTAAAAAACTGTATAGGGATACCGATCGGGCAATGGTTGCCGGAGTTTGTGCCGGATTAGGTCATTACCTTGATGTAAATATCAAATGGGTCAGGTTATTTACATTTCTTACTATTCTCATATTCGGATCAGGGATTCTTGCCTACATTATTTTCTGGATCATGGTACCCAAAGCCAGAACCCGGGCAGAAAAGATGGAAATGAGAGGAGAAGAGACCAATCTCAGGGGATTTGCCAATAGCTATACGCAACCCTTTGTAACGCAGTCACGCGGCTTCGTTGCCGAGTTCATTGTGGTACTTGGCAATTTTCTGCAAGGTACGGGGAAAGTGGTCCTCAAGGTAATTGCTGGCACCATCATGCTTTTCGGGTCCTTCTTTCTTTTGGCATTAATCGTCATGCTTGCTGCTTTTTTAGGTTTCTGGGACTCAGACGTATACAACTATTTTCCCATAAATATTGTTAATGAAGCATACCTGTCCACACTAACGATTGCCGCATTTATCATCTTTGCAATTCCTGTACTCGCACTCGTCCTGTTTTCTGTGCGGGTTGCATTTAACGGAAGACCAGCTAATAAAGCACTTTCTTACGGCTTACTGGTGGTTTGGCTGGCAGGTGTGGTAACCGGGATATTTTATGTCGCAAAGATTTCTGCCGAATTTAAAGAAGCCGCAGAATTTGCCCAGGTAACGGCCTTAAAACCTTATCCGGTTTATTCCTTAAACATAAATAGAACCCGATTTTTCACCAAAGAAGACAGTTTAAATTACCGGATAGATGCCAGTCGTTACAAGAATAGAAAGATACTGAACAACCTGAATGATGATTTTAATATGCCAAGGAATATCAGATTGATCATCGAGAAAAGTATAGATGGAAAGAGTTCGTTGAGCACGAATTTCAAGTCCAGGGGCAAAACCTTTGAAGCAGCCCTGAAAAACGCGCAAAACATACATTATGACTTTATGCAGGATGGGCTGGTATTGAATTTTAGTCCGGTGCTACAGATCCCTAAAATGGCCAACTGGCGCGACCAGGAAGTTGAACTCACACTGAACATCCCTGTCGGAACTGAAGTGCGGATAGATCATGATTTTCACAGGTACCTGAATGGATATGGTTATTGGGACTGTGATCATGAAAAAGGCAGTGATTATACCGCCTGGATCATGACAGCATCGGGAATTAAATGCAAGTATGAAAAGACAAATGAACATGAAGAATAAAAAAAGGGCCTAGGCCCTTTTTTTATTCTGAACAGCTTTGCTGTTTATTTTACCGTATAACGGTACACATACCTGCCTACATTTCCGTTCTTATCCACCCCCTCAATAACAGCCTTATATGTGCCTTTACCATCGGCATTATAATATTCAAGCGATAAGCCGCCGGTTGCATTGGTCAGTACCTTGGGGTTCCAGTAAATCGTACTGCGCAAATCATTAAAGTTATAGGTGGCTGCGGCATTTACATATTTAGGCGAATAGAATTCACGCTGGATGCTAAAGCCCTTAGGCCTTATTTTAAGCATACTTGGATCTGGTATCAGCTTTTTGAATTCTTCCATACTCATTTTTGTGCCTTTAGGGATCTTTTTGGTGTTAATCACCAGCACCCCGTTGGTATTGTACATCCTGTTCACGGTACCCAGTTCATCTTTTGTAAATACCTCTACATTTTCCACATCGGCAGACTGTACACTGGAAAGACCAAAGTAGTCGATCGGCATCCCGTTCAGGAAAATCTGTACGGGTACCCTGCTGCCTTGCTGATAATCTCTGTTTACATAAAAATTGTTCTCATAAAAGATCAGGCCCGTTGCCATACTTTGTAAACAAAGGGCCAGCATGTTACAATCTTTAAAGCGGTCACCTTCTATTAAGGTTCCCGAAATGGAGCTCAAACCAGACAAAGCCGGATAATCTGCATGGCTTGGTCTTTTTATTTTGGCACCTTCAATTTTTACTTCCTTAAGTGTACGCAAATAACTATACTGCCTTTTGCTGTTGTTCAGGTAAGAAGATAAGGTGCTGTCAATATTGGTAACCTCATCTGCGGGGCGTGGGTTTTTGCTTAGCTGAGGAGCTGGTTGCCCATCCAGCATGATCATCAGGTTATTTCCATTTGGATTGTATTTTGCATTGATCACCACTTCCGATGAGTCGGGAAAGTTCAGGTTCTGGAAGGCAAAGAGACCTGAGGGACTTGTTACTGTCTCTGCTGATATCCTTGTGCCTGGAATGGTTAACCTTAGATTGCCTTTTCTTATAGGCATGCCTGTCCGGTCTCTCAGCGTTCCCGTAAGCGTCATGCTTTGTTCGGGCAAAAATGTTGCCGGAGGGAATTTTCCTGCCAGTATCTCTTTATAGGCATAACGGCGGAAACCCTGCGTAAGCATCAGTACATCCAGGTCGGCCAGCTTTTTAGCATTGGTTTTATTGAAATAATAATTGGGTTTTTCTACATAGCCCTTTAAGTCCGATGTTAACAGCAATGTGCTTAAAATGGTGATTTCAGCATTCTCATCAACCGGTACTTTTTGCTCATCCGTAACGGCGATAGAAAAATTCCCTTCAGCAAACTGTGCGGCATTTTTAGCGCTAACAGCCAGCTTAACTTTCTGCCTTGGCTTGTAAGTAGCCAGATCAGTTTTCAGGGAAAGTTTTAATCCGTTGGGTTGATAATTAAATGCAAGCCGTTCACTTATTGGTTCACCGGTTTCAGAAAACAAGGTGATCTGAACGATTCCGGGAGGGAACTTCTCTTTAGGGATCTTTGCTGCGGTTACCTGGTTATTTAGCTTAGTTTTTGCAGCATAATAAATAATTGCACCGTTAGTGGCCACTATAAACAGGTTTTTATTTTTATTCGCTTCATAGTAGGCCGCATTGGCCACTATTTTTAGATTGAATGCCAGAGAATCGGTATTGCTGACCTGGGCCACTATGCCCGACTCCATCACTTTAGGCAGATCAAAGCTTTTGGTGCTGCCGTCATTAAACGTGACGTTGGCCTTATACGATTTTCCCGCTTCAGCATTCATATAAAAAGAACCCATTCCCAAATGTGAAGAACTGAAATCAGTTACTTTATTGCCTCCATTGTCTACCACCACGCCTTTCAGCTCTATTCCGGAGCCATTGCCATTTATTGCTTTGAAAGCTATTCTGGAAGCGATGCCAGTGATCAATTCACCTCCTTCAGGAAAGAACTGCACATCATGGGCGGCAGGTGTCGCGGGTTTAAGTTTAAACGAAGAAGTAACGATGTCGTTCTCCGTGATGTTCAGCTCAGTAATGAGTTCTCCATTTCGGATCTTATCACTTTTTCGGGGATCTATTTTTATTCTTAGAAAGCCATTCTGGTCGGTAGTCCCCTTGCCTTTCGCTACCACATCGTAATTAGACAAGACCCTCCAGTTTACTGTTTTGCTGGTCTGCACTACATTGTCGCGGTTTTTAAACTGTATAACGGCATCAATAACCTGGGATTTCTCTGTTTCAGTCGTTTTATAGCTGAAATGGGTGTTCAGCTGTTTGTCAATGGCCTCGCCGATAGGGATGGTCTTACTGAAAAAATATTCCTCGCCAAAATTCAGCATCCATACGGTGTAAGCTTTAACATAGTAGTTTCCCTGCTGATACGTGCCCGGTGTTAGCGGGATATGTCCGGCAGCTACACCCGCAACAACAGGTAGCTTAAAGGTTTGTACCAGCGAATCTTTGCTATTGATCACATCCACATATACTATTTTACTTAATAGAGAGGGAAGATTTTGCTCCATCGTCAGGTATGCTTTAAACCACATGGTATCGGCTACACTATAATAAGGCTTGTCGAAATGCAGGTAAACCTTTTCCACCGGGCGCTCATCATTTAGCTTTTTAGTCTTTTTAATAATGTTATCTAAAACGATACTATCCTGTTGTGCAAAGGCTGAAATCTGCACAGTGGTTATCAATAGTAGGACGGCAATTGCAAATTTTATAAATCTCATCAAAATCTTTGTATACAATTAATATCGCTAATATATTCATTTATGAAATGAATAGCTTAACAACCTTGCATCTTTAACATTTTTTGACAGTTGAAGAGCTACAGGATCCGCCGTCAGTGGGGCAATGAAAGGGGCAACTAGCCCTGAAAAGGTACAGCCGTCATCCATGCAATAAAAGTAATTTCTTGTTTCTAAGTAATCAGGGTTCCATTTGCAGGGGATAACGGCTATACGGGGATTGTACATTAATCAGCATGTACGAAAGACAGTCTTTTAAAGAAGGCCTTATTTAAATTCGACAATAAAGTCTTCCAGAGGCATACGCACTTTCTTCAGGTTTACCAGCCAGTCGCCGGCTTCATCCCTGTACCCAATTGGCATTATAGTAGTGCTACGCAGTCCAAGCGCTTCTAAACCCAACAACTCATCCAGTTTTTCAGGGTCAAATCCCTCCATAGGAGTGGCATCAACCTTTAATAGTGCTGCTTCGGCAAGGGCTACACCAAAACCGATATATGCCTGTTTGGCCGCATGATGGAAATTCTCTTCGGCAGTTCTTTTCGTGTAAGTTGCTACGAGATTGTTTACATAGTCTGCGGTGGCAGAATCGGGTACTCCACGCTGACTATTGGTATAAGCAAATACCGCTTTGATGCGTTCTTCCGTATAATTGTCCCAGGCGGCAAAGATCAGTAAATGCGATGAATCTGTGATCTGCGATTGACCATATGCTACCGTTTTAATTTTCTCCTTTAGTTCAGGATTGGTCACTACAATGATTTTGAAAGGCTGTAATCCGGATGAGGTAGGCGCAAGTCGGGCCGCTGCCAATATCTGGTTAACTTTGTCCTGAGAAACTTTCTCGCCGTTCATTTTTTTGGTGGCATAACGCCAGTTTAACGCTTCTATTAAGCTCATAGTCATTAATTAAATCAAATTTTGAGATACAACTGCTGTTCTGTTTGTAGAAAAATAACAGTGTTAGCAAATATATGTATGTTATTCTTTTGGTTTCTAACATTCCTCAGGTTTTGACTTTTAAATGAAAATAGTTTATTATGCACGCATATTTATTGGCAAAACATCCGCTCATGTATCCTGTTTTAAGGTATAAAGTCATTTAACCAATATGGAATAGTATAAGTTCAAAAAAAACCTATCTATGAAGAAAATATTATTAAGTTTTTTACTCGCTGTTCCGCTAGCAGGATTTTCGCAGTCGTTCCAGGTTAATCTCCAGGGACAAAAGCAAACGGCAATGG
>CAMLDJ010000325.1 GCA_946478755.1 uncultured Pedobacter sp.
GTAGGTGATGCGTTCTCTCATTAGTTGGTAGTGTAGGGTTATTGTTATGGCTTTCCTTCCAGGCTTTAATAGGTAGTAGCCCCGGAGCGCATAAACTTCCTACTCAGATTTACGATTTTTTTAAAAAAAGCCGTAAGCAACTGATAATCAGTCTAGAAAAAAAGATTGAAACTTAGGAGTTTAAATAGGTAGAAAGCAAGATGATAAATGCCTTGAAAGCGTGATCAAGGAACCTGCGGATAGTTTGGGTAGCTGAAGACAAGTGGTTTTTTACGGTATGCTGTGATATCTTCATCTCATCAGCAATAGCTTTATAGGTTTTACCCTCTGTGGTTTTTAGCAGGTAAACCTGTTTTCTTTTGGCTGGTAATTCTGCTATGGCTAAAGTCAGCACAGCGTGGAATTCCCTTTCCTCAATTGTTGTGGAGCCATTTTCTTCCAGATCTTTCATGGCCCTCCAGATCTTTTCCTTCAAATGATCATCAGCCGAAACTTTGCGCAGGTGTTTAATCACCTTAAATCTTGTCATTCGAAAGAGATAGGCTTCTATATTATTGATTTCAGGAAGTCTTTCCCGCATTGTCCACAAGGCGAGAAAAACTTCCTGGATAATATCCTTGGCAACGGCATCGTCTTTTGACAATCGAAGCGCTAAGGTATAGAGCGGATATTCATAAGTCCTGAATAAATCACTAAATACAGATTCCAATGCGCGGTCTGTCGCAGTAGCATGGTTTAATTCTGTTTTACCCGATTTACAGATCATCAACTTCAGATCAATGGATTATTGTATCCCGTTTAACTGATCCCTGTTTTCATGCACCTTCATGATCGCATTGATGATGTCGTCCATATCCGCTTTTGAGCCGAGCAGCTGGCTGGAACCGTTCAGTACAATCATTTCCTGACCAACGAGATCCGTATTTGGCAGGTTTGATGCGTCCTGTTTAAATCGCTGAAGCCTGTCGGCGCTGTACATCGCTTTATATTCTTTTAATCCTAAAATATGATCTACCCAGGGTTCGGTATGCAGACCTTTGATATAGGGGCTAAGCGGAATACCTTCAGCAGCAATGGCTTTTAAAAACTTGCTGCGATCGGCATTGTTAAACTGCGCTTTATGATAGCTCATCGCAAATAAATAATATCCGCTGCTTTCTGTACCCACATATTGTTTCTGGGGTACGAGGCCAGCGAAGCCTTTCAACCTGGAACTCAGGTAAGCTGCATTCTCATTGCGATGCGCAAAGCGCTCTTTAGCACCCGGCAGCTGCCCAAGAAGAACGGCGCCTTCAAATTCGTTCATGCGGTATTTAGGGCCAATCGTTACATTTTTCCCTTTTCGGTCAGTACCATGGTTCTGCACTGTATATACCTTATCCATAAGCGTTTCATCATTGCCGATAACAGCACCTCCCTCGCCACATGAAATTTGCTTGCTAGCCTGGAAGCTGAAACAGCCCAGATCGCCAATAGTCCCTAGCTGCTTGCCCTGGTAATGTGCAAAATTGGCCTGACAAGCGTCTTCAATAACGAATAATTTATGTTTTTTGGCAATAGCCATGATACGTTCCATATCGGCTGGCATCCCCATCATGTGCACCGGCATTATGGCCTTTGTATTTTTGTTAATTTTTCTTTCTACATCATCCGGATCCAGCTGGTATGATCGTCGGTCAAGATCGGCCATTACGGGTAATGCCCTGCTGCCAATGATTGCGGATATGGTTCCAAAATCAGTATACGGTGAAGTGATCACTTCGTCGCCAGGCCCTATGCCCAGCGCCTCGACACAAGTACTCAATGCCTGGGTTCCCGAACCTGTGCCCACGCAAAAATTTGCCCCCGTTAAACGGGCAAATTCCTTTTCAAATGTAGCCACGGTGCCATTTGCTGGATTCTGGATACGGCTCCACTTCCCACTTTTGGCCGTATTGACAAGGGACGCGATTACCTTCTCATCCGCCAGCACACTGGGCCAGCTGATCCATCCCTTAGAACGAACGGGTGTTCCACCAAGGATGGCGAGTTTCCCCTTGTCTTTTATCCGCAGATGCCCCTGTGCAGAAACGACATTGGAAAAGGCTGCTGCAATTGAAGTTGTCGTTACAGCAGCAATAAAATGTCTTCTTGAAAAATCTGATTTTTTCATTGGGATATAATTTGTTTTTTCAACGGTCATGAAGCCATTCACGAGTTTTATGCATGTATTTTATACCTGTACACTCATGATCGTTTCATCCTATTGGGTTTAGGTTGCCAGGCACCAACTAAAAATAACACAAATTAAGTGTACGTACCCGGATTATATCTAAGGTAGCGAATCTTTTGAAACAAAAAAATATATAAATGATTTTTTTTAGAGCCGTTTCAACATTTTATAGATTTCATATCGCTTTAATAATCAGTATATTTATATTTACGTGTACGTAACCATAAACACAAATAAAATGAAACCAACACACTTATTATTCTCAGCCTGCCTGGGGCTATCTTTTTCTGCACAGGCACAGCAGCCTGTCAGTGTCACTGCGCTGGCCGACAAGAGCGGCTTTACCGTAGAAACGAAAACTAAAGATCTTGGTGGCGGCTTCTATGACCATGGAATTGCCTCGCCCATTAGCAACCACCGGGGCGTAGTGTCAACTGTAGATGGTCAAGGCCGGAATGTGGTGCTTGCCTGGCTCTTTGATCACAGAGGCGGCTATGCCCTGTTGATGGTTGATGCCGAAACTGGTAAAAGCGAAGAATTTCCTGTGCCTTTTGACCCAAAACAGGATACACCTTATTCCTCTATCCTCTCAGCAGAAAACAAACTTTACACCATGTACAGAGATCACTTTGTAGAGTTTGACCCAACAAAAAGAAAATTCACATTTGTTAGCCAGGCAATGCCACAGATGGCGATGGCCATGACCGAAGATGACAGTGGTAAGATCTGGGCGGTTACTTATCCGAATAGTGGACTTGTCTCTTTCAATCCCAAAACGAGGGCGTTTAAAGATTACAGATCCCTAAACAAAGAAAACTGGAACCAGTATCAGAAAACCATGGCTGCAGATGATTCTGGCTGGATCTATTTTGGTTTGGGTAATGCATCCAGCCAAATCTTTGCCTTTAATCCTATAACAGCAGAAACCAGAAGTATGTTGCCGCAAAATGAGCGCAAACTGGGCATGGCACTGGTACGACGGGATCTGAACGGCAAAGTATATGGGCAGGCTTTGGGTACCAATCAGGAGACCTGGTATGAACTATACAAGGGCAAGGGTCGCAAAATTAGCAAATATCAGAACCGCCGACCCAAGCCTGTTGTTACCGGCACGCAAGGTCTTTTTCATACCACATTTTCGGACGGCACAATACTTAAAACACTTGACCTGGTGAACAGAACACTCGTAACAGAAAACCCAAAAACAAAGAAGACGAGCAGCGTGAACTTTAACTATTCGAGCGACGGGGCAATTGTAATGGGCGTGGGTACAGCCCCCGATGGCACCATAACTGGAGGTACGGCCTTTCCAATGCGTTTTTTTAATTATAACCATAAAACAGACCAATGGATAAACAGGCATGCGATAGGCCAGTTTAATGCCCTGGCCAACCAGGATAACAAGGTTTTCTTTGGCGTTTATAGTGGTGGCTTTTTGATCGAATGGGATCCATCCCGGCCCTGGAAGGCGATTACAGACCGACGCGAAAGCTCCAATCCTCTATTTTTAACCAACGTATCACCGACCATTATACGGCCGTTCCGGCTTGTAGCCCACCCGGATGGCAAAACGCTGATCATGAGTGGTACACCACAATATGGCGCTACAGGTGGAGGGCTACTTTTTTGGGACCACAAAACCAAGAAACGGGTGTTGCTTACAGACGAACAGGTAGTGAAGGACCAGTCGACCATGAGTCTGGCGCCCTTAAACAATGGGAAACTATTGGGAGGTACCACAACCACTCCGGGAACCGGTGGTGAAAAAAAAGCTGTTGAAGCAGTCATTTATATCATGGATATGGCCAGCAAAAAGATGGAATGGCAGAAAGTACTATTCCCCGGGGCTCAGGAGTATAGTGACCTGCGCCGGATGCCGAACGGGATGGTATACGGCATCAAAGATAAAAAAGTGTTTTTTGTTTTTGATCCGGTAAAACGTGTGCTGGTGCACGAGGAAGATCTTGTACCTAAATTCGGTCGAACAACAGCGGAACAAAGCCCAAGAATTTTCGTCTCAGGACCTAAAGGCGAAGTTTATATGCTTTTTAATGACGGGGCGATCGTACAGATAGATGCTAAAAGCTATGCACTAAGGCAAATTGCCACAGCACCTTCAAAGATTAAGGCTGGGGGCGACTATGCTGACGGGCGGATATTCTTTGTAAGTGGCTCTCATCTGCTGAGTTACAAATTGTAGAAACCGGAGCAGGATGTTCCCTAAACAAAAACCTGCACAGATCTTGTTTTGAGCAGGTTTTTGTATCGCTTATCTGATCAGTGATCGTTTTTTAAAGAGTTAAGCAAGGTTTCGACCTCTGGCTTCACTTTAGTTCTTAAGAACAAGCCACAGCCAATGTAGATGACCATGGACGTCAAAATTGGTGAAGCAAGTTCTGCGGTTAAGCTTACGGTCATGCATGATTTCATCACGGCAAAAGTGATCAGTCCGCCGAAAATAGATAGCAGTGCAGCCCTGCTGTCGCTATGCTTAAATGCAGGCAGCAGCCCAAGGATCATCGGAATGGCAGTTGGACCTACCAAAGCAGAAAACCAGGTAATGATGAGCCCAAACACACCACCAAAAGATTTGGACTGAAAAGCGATAATCAGCGTGGTCACTATAAAAAGGAAGGTAGTAAGCCTTGCTATAAGCAGCATTTTTCTCTGATCGAAGGATTTGAGTTTTTTATACAACACCGGAAGAATATCCCTGGTAATTACTGCAGAAATGGTGTTGGCATCTGCGGCCGTCATGGCCAGTGTATTGCCAAACATGGAAGCAAGCAATAAGCCCACCAGTCCGTGCGGCAGGAACTTCATGGCCATCAAGGCATAGGATTGGGTTGGATCCGCAAGGTTCTTTATAAAAATTGGCGAGGCGAACATTGGAAAAAACAAGATCAACGGCCAGATCAGGTACATCAGCATAGACAACGTGGCCGCTTTACGGGCCTCGGTGCCCGATGGCGACGAAATAAAGCGGGTGGCCAGGTGCCAGGTACCTCCGCTAAAACTAAAAAAGCAGATTACCGTAAACGAAATGGCAAAAGCAGGGGTATAAGGTCCGTTGTACAATTGAGCATGCGCCGCGGGTAACTTGTCCCACATGGTGAATATACCATTCAAACCATCACCCAGCTGGATCAGTACCATCGCCATCATGATGATACCCGCTGTAAACTGGATCAGGAAGGAGGCCAGATCATTCACGACATCTGCCCATAATCCGCCCATAGTAATGTAAATCATACTCACCACACCGGCTGTTAAAATCCCCGTGCCCAGGGGAAGCCCGGTAAAGGCATTAAGGAGGATGCCAATGGCAGCCCATTTTGCGCCTACGTCAAATATTTTAATAACCACACCGCTCCAGGCCATCACCTGTTGTGTAGGAAGATTATATCGGGTGGCCAGATATTCCGTCGGTGATTGTATACCAGCTTTAGACCTTAGTCTTGCCCATCGGGGCGCAATAAAAAACACCGTACCCACCATGGCAATGGCGATACTTAAAGCCCACCACATGTACAGTGTAAAGCCATAATTGTAAGCAATGGCGGCATAGGCTACAAATACGGCCCCGCTATAGCCTGAGACATGGTGGGAAATGCCAGACAGCCACCAGGGAAGCTTACCTCCTGCAGTATAAAAATCGGCCGAGGATTTGATTTTGGTGTATCCCCATATTCCCATTAAAACGAGGACTAAAAAATACCCGGCCA
>CAMLDJ010000326.1 GCA_946478755.1 uncultured Pedobacter sp.
ATGAAGGCAGCATTACAGATTCGACAACCGCTGTTGTGGTCAGACAGGACCCTTTTGCAACAGATTCGCTGATCAAGGTTAAAAAAAGCACACCGGTAAACATCACCCTATCCAACAAATAACATTATCTAGCATATGACTAACGAAAAGAAAAGCATAAAAGCCAGTACTAAAATCATACTGGCAGGTTTACTGGTTGCCTTAGCAGTAGGTTTATATTTCGGACTTCAATTTTATAAGGTATACTTCGCAGGGAACACTACCGGCAAAGAAAAATACCTGTATGTACGCACAGGATCTAATCTTGATGATCTGTTTGAAGAGCTTCGCCGGAAAGATATTTTAATTGAGATTGGCACTTTTAGCCAGGCTGCTGCCAAGATGGACCTCGCCCCTGCGTTAAAACCCGGCCGTTACAAGCTGGCTAAGGGGATGAACAACCGACGCATCATCAATATGCTGAAGTCAGGCGCCCAGGATCCTGTAAAGCTTAAATTTCAAAACCTGAGAAAAAAAGAAAACTTTGCCGGTTACCTGTCGGGGAACCTGGAACCTGACTCCCTTACCTTCATTAATCTACTGGATTCGGCTGCGCTGATTGAGAAATACGGCTTTAATAAGGACAACAGTTATGTGATGTTCATTCCCAATACTTATGAAATGTACTGGAATGTAACCGCAGCGGAGTTTTTCGAGCGGATGCATAAGGAGTATGAAAAATTCTGGAATGATGAACGCAGGAAAAAGGCTGCTGCCTTAAATCTTACACCAATACAGGTTTCGATACTGGCCTCTATTGTTGATGCCGAAGCTTTGTACGACAAGGAAATGCCCATTATTGCGGGTCTTTATCTGAACCGTTTAAATAAAGGCATTTTGCTTCAGGCAGATCCGACGGTAATTTTTGCGAACAACGACTTCACGGTGAAGCGCGTAACCAATTCCCTGCTGCAGGTCCAGTCGAAATACAACACTTATAAATATGCCGGCTTACCTCCGGGCCCGATCATGATGCCAAGCATTAATGCGATTGATGCAGTTTTGAACAGGGATCAGAACAATTACATCTACATGTGTGCCAAGGAAGATTTTTCCGGCTACCACAATTTTGCTGTTACTGTTCAGGAACATGAGCGCAATGCGAAGAAATACAGGGACGCTTTAAACAAACGCAACATTTTCAAATAGATGTATACACATAGTACAAAGATTAGGGTAAGGTATGGTGAAACAGACCAGATGGGCTATGTTTACTATGGAAATTACGCAGAATATTATGAGGTGGCAAGGGTAGAAATGCTGAGGAGCCTTGGCATGGACTATGCAGCAATGGAAAGCAGCGGGGTGATGATGCCTGTGCTGGATCTGAGCTGCAAATACATTAAACCGGCATTGTATGACCAGGAAATAACCATTAAAACGACTATTGAGCAACTGCCTGGGGTTCGCATACATTTTTTGTACGAACTGTTTAACCCTTCGGAAGAGCTGATCAATGTTGGAAAGACTACGCTGGTATTTATTGATATGGCCAGAAACCGGCCATGTGCTCCGCCAGAGAATTTCATGGAGAAACTGAGGGGATTTTTTAACTAAATTTGGTAATGGACTGGGTACATCAGCAACTATTAAAGATCAGGATTTATACTTTGTTTATCGACTGGACCAAAGTATGTATACTTCCTGGCTTTAGTCCCCTGCCCCTGTACACGGTTGCGACTTTCTTTTTCAGGGAGATTGGCAAGGATTCTCTGGTCAATAAAGCGTCTTCCCTGGCCTACAATTTTATGCTGGCCCTGTTTCCGGCCATCATCTTTTTATTCACCCTTATTCCGTTTATTCCCAAGCGGATCGGCTTTCAGGATCAGCTCATGGACTTCATTGTACTCATTTTACCGGCTGATGCGTACAAAGCTTTTGAAACCACTTTAAATGAGATCGTAAACAAGCAGAATGGAGGCTTGCTGTCGTTCGGTTTCTTATTGTCCCTGTTTTTTGCCACTAATGGTGTACACAGCCTGATGATGGCCTTCAATAAGTCATCCCTGATCATTGAAACGCGTAGCTGGTTAAGGCAGAGAATGATTGCTATTGTGCTTACGGTAACGATCGCCTTCTCTGTAATTGTATGTATCATCGCCATGGCTATTGGTGAGGTTGCGCTGAATTACATCAACAATGAGCTGCATTTAAAAGGAAACTTTATGGTGTATCTGATCGATCTGACCCGCTGGTCCTTACTTGGCGTACTTTATTTTGTAACGATATCTATTCTGTACCGGTATGGCCCGGCCCATGCCAAAAAATGGCGCTTTTTTAGCGCAGGTTCCTGGTTGGCCACTATCCTTGCTTTTTTAACCATTTGGGGCTTTTCCTTTTACATCAATAACTTCAGTTCTTATAATAAGGTGTATGGCTCGATCAGTGTGCTGATTGTCCTGATGATCTGGCTTTACTTAAATTCCCTGATCCTGTTGATCGGTTTTGAGCTGAATGCAAGTGTCGATCTGTCGAAAAGGAGTGTAAAAATCATTAGGCCAAACTTCAATATGTTCAAAAAACCGGCCGCTACCATCGAAAATCCCGAAAAATAGAAAAATTTACCGGCTCATTTTTAAGCCCTTAACAATTTATCATTGATTTATTAAGGGCTTAGTTTGCAAAACCGAGCCGGATTTGTACTTTTGCAGCGGAGAGCTGGCAGAGTGGTCGAATGCGGCAGTCTTGAAAACTGTTGACTGTCATAGGTCCGGGGGTTCGAATCCCTCGCTCTCCGCAAGACGAGAATGATTTCTCAATATGATAGGGTTGCTCGATTTCGAGCAACCCTATCTGCTTTAAATGCAGCACGTTACAAACCAATCCGTCGTTGATAGAAGGTGTTCTAAACAGCCCCTTAGAATATGTCAAACCGTCTTTGAACACCTTATTTAATAGGTTCTCAAATACAACATCTGCTATTAAATTTACGAAAATCTTATCACTGTTTAAAGGATTTTCTGCCTTTTTAGCGTCAGGAGTGGCTTTTTGGCGTTGGGGCTTTGGACGTCGGCGAGTTGTTTTTTGCTTCATAAAGCAAGATGCGAAACATGAAAATCGCTATTACTCTAGTATATAATTTTCATGCTAAGGGGAAACAAAAGAGAAATGTCTAATATCCCTACTAAAGACTAGCCTCGAACTATACAGCAAATCTTTTGCGATAGTCAATCGGTGACAAATCCGTAAATTTCTTAAACACTTTTCTAAATGCATCGATATCAGCATAACCAGTCTCGTAGATGATTTCGTTTACAGTTTTCCGGCCTGCTTCCAGTTGTTTTTTAGCAAACTCTACTTTCACCCGCTGGGTGTACTCCACAATAGAGTTACCTGTGCTTTTCTTAAAATGCCGTTCAAACGTTCGCCTGCTTACACCGAATTTTTCGCAGACCTCATCAACGGTAAACAATGCGGTAGGATTATTTTCAATAAAGTCTTGCACCCTGAGTACAACTTGGTTACCATGTTTTTTCTGGCCAATGAATATCGCAAACGGATTTTGACTTTTTCGTTCAATGTCAATCTCAAACATCTTGGAAGCAAGTATAGATATTTCCCTACCCAAATGTTTTTCAATAATGTAGAGGATTAGGTTCAGGTAAGAAAAGCCGCCGCCACAGGTGTAAATTCCATGCTCGTCCGTAATAATGGTATCATCAATAACAGTAACTGCCGGGAAGCGGAGGCTAAATTCGTTTTTTGCAGCCCAGTGTACGGCACATTTTCTATCATCCAGCAGACCTGTAGAAGCCAGGAAAAATGAACCGACACATAGACACACAATTTCAGCTTTGTTGCGGTATTGGGTCGTCACCCATTCTATATACTTTTCATTTTTTACAATGGCTTGCTGAAAATCACCACAAAGTAACGGAATGATGATTACGTCCGTTTTTTTGATCTGATCAATAGTCTTATCGGCATATACCGCATACAGGCCGCTATTGAGCTTTGTGTTTTTTTCAAATCCTACAATTTCGATTTCATAAAAATCGGGTTTCCCTTGATATTTCATAAAATCATTTACCCTGGAAAAGATTTGATGGGCACTGTCAATGCTGGTCATTGTTGCATCGTATAGCGGCAGGATGGAAATGTGTTTCATACCCTAAATTTATGCAAAGGAACTGGCGCAATCAACAGGTAAGATTGTCGCATCTGCCAAGTTCCGGTATGGATTCATGGGCTTAACTTTGGTTGAAAGAAAATCAATTATCAAAAAGCAAAGTATATGAAAGCATTAGACATCATCATGCTGCCGGTAAAGGATCGGCAAAAAGCCAAAGCGTTCTATTTAAAGCTCGGCTTCCAGATTGTTTTGGAGGCCAAAGACCCACATGGCGAAGACTGGATACAGATGGGTTTTCCCAGCGGTACCGCCACCATTTCTCTTACAAACTTTCAAGGCCTTATTTGTGAAACCGATGATATCGAGGCCGAAATTAAACAGTTGAAGGCAGAAGGTATTGAGGTTGGCAAGATCGATGATACCCCCTGGGGCAGGTTCGCATGGTTAAAAGACCTGGACGGCAACAGTTTGTGCCTGCGACAAAAATAATGCCTTGACTGATCAGTTTCTGCCCTGCTGAAGCTGGTCAGTTTTTACCTATTTCTCACTACAAGATTGAAAATACTAAGAATAGGAAACATTATTATGACCAATTGACGGATTACCTCCGTAAACATCTCAATCCAAATGCAGATTTAGTCAAAGCTTTGGCACACCAGACTTTTAGTTATAAGAAAGATATGAAGCACAGGGATAATTTCATTAATATCGTTAGAGCCGAAATCCTTCCCTTTACTATGGTAGCCATCGAACGTGCTAAAAAACTATATGAATTAGTCAAGGATGAAATCAATCATTATGACAAGCGACCGTGCACGCTAGTACAGATATTTGTAGATGCTCTACTAGCTATTTTCATGATTACAAATCAAGGCTAAACCAGTTTAACGGTAGCTAGGGAAGCGGATATTGCTTAGGTTGTTTGCTAGCATTGATTTTCATTTTCCTCCATTCGCTTCTTATACTTATAAATTTCCCTGATTATTCTGAAAAGTTCCTGTAGATGTTGCATTACCGTCTCCGGTTCCCCGCTTAAGGAAACAATCAATACTGATTGTTTCCTTTTTTTTATGACAAGAACCCTCTGGTTTAGAGTGGATTACGTTTGGCTTTCCAAAACAAAAATGGTGTTCGAGATTAAATCATATGACTTGATCACAAAATGATCTTACTGTATAACCTCAATGGAATGGCTGATATGGAGTGTTCGATTCATCCTTTAGACTCTGATTCTCCAATATTGTTATCTCCTTTTTAAGTGTTATATGTCTTTGCAATGAGATAAAGGGAATTCAATATGATTTCAGCCTTTTCTTTGTCTACCCGAATGCCATGCTTGCCCAACAGTTTTATAATTTGAACCATAGAGACTTTTCTGGCCGAAAAAGTACTGGAACTCTTATAAAGAAACTAATTCATGTTATTATTATTTAACTGCAAAAAGCGACACAAAATTCAATATTGACTTTTGTGTCGCTTTTCATTTTTGGGATGGTATTTGTCAGGTGACTTTGATTTGAAAAGTGGATTCGACAGAAAGTAATAGGTGTAAGGGAGTCGAACCCGAATCCCTGATAATCAGTTAAAAGCCTGGCGAAATTCCAGCGGCGATAAATTCGTCTTCTTTTTGAAAAGTGTGCAAAAGGATTGTGCATGCTCAAAGCCTAGGGCATAGGCGATCTCGCTGACCGAAAGACTGGTCGTGGAAAGTTTTTCTTTGGCTTTAGCGATCAGTTTTTCATGAATATGCTGCTGTGTGTTCTGCCCTGTATGAATCCGAAGCAGGTCACTCAGGTAGTTCGGCGACAGG
>CAMLDJ010000327.1 GCA_946478755.1 uncultured Pedobacter sp.
AAAACGAAGCTACTGATTGTTACACACGAGATGTCGCCTTTCCTTGAACTCACAAAGATTTCTGAAATTACCCGTCAACTACCACAGGCAATGCAGGATAAGGGATTTGAGATCCGTATATTGATGCCGAGGTTTGGGAACATTAATGAAAGAAGGAACAGATTGCACGAGGTTATCCGTCTTTCCGGGATGAACATTATCATTGATGATAATGACAACCCTTTAATAATTAAGGTTGCTTCAATTCCCGCCGCACGTATGCAGGTTTACTTTCTTGACAATGAAGATTATTTTCAGCGCAAGTACGTATTCAGGGATAAAGAAAACAAGTTTTACGCAGATAACGACGAGAGGACGATCTTCTTCTGCAAAGGTGCGCTTGAAACGGTTAAGAAATTAGGCTGGGCTCCCGATATAGTTCATTGCCACGGCTGGATGACTTCTCTTGTTCCTGCGTATATCAAAACTACCTATAAGAATGACCCTACATTTAAAAACTCAAAAGTTGTTTATTCTATTTATGAAAACTGCTTTACGGAGACCTTAAATGCGGATCTGCATAAAAAAGCCATCATGAATTCCATGACCGCTGAGGACACCAAAATGTTTGAGAATGCGGATTGCAATGTATTGCATATGGGAGCCATAACTTATTCTGATGCAGTGGTGTTAGCCGATGAAAACATTCACAGCGATGTGTTAAAATTTGTTAAAGATTCTAATAAGCCAACTTTAGCTTATAATTTAACAGAAAATTTTGAAAACTTCTATTCTTTATATGAGGAGATTTCAAATGAAGAATTGGCTTCAATAGCATAAACTCAGGTATTATTAAATTAAATATGAAATTTACAAAACAAGACTTATTAACCCTGTTGATAGGTCTTTTTCTTTTTGCCTCCTGTAAAGACGCCAACACGATTGGTTTGGACCTGGATTCCGATTTCGCTATAACAGGTACACTGATGGATTCGACCACTGTGGCCTCACAAACGTTAAAGGATGACGTAACATCAGGCGTATCATTGGCCAGACATCCATTGGGCTTTATGACTGATCCTGATTTTGGGACAACCGAAGCCAGCATTGCCATGGCGGTCGGCATACCAAGTGGTGGTCATTCTTTCGGAACGGCTCCTACTATTGATTCGGCAGTGCTTGTTTTACCTTACGGCACGCAGTTTTACGGAGATACAACGGTTTCAATTTATACCGTAAAAGTAAATCAGCTGACCAACGACCTCTCCAAAGAAAACGCTTACCTTATTGATAAAGTATGGCCCGCAGAAGTTCCTGTACTGGGAACCTTTAGTGGTAAGATCAAACCAAACACAAAATCCAGAATTTCAGACATTGTAAGCGGTGGAGCGGATACACTAATCACTGTTGTTCCACAATTAAGGATTAAACTGGACAATACATTTATCCAAAACAATATCATTAATCTGGACTCTGTTACCCTATCTAAAGCCAATAATTTTTATAAATCATTGAAAGGCTTTAACGTTACCGCAACAGCAACAGGTCAGGGTGGGATCATGTTCTTTGATTTTGCGGGAACGAATGGTAAAATAGAGATCTATTACAAAAAGCAGAATGCGACTACGGCCGCTGCAAGAGATACCGTTGCCGTGAGCTTCCCTATAGGAAACGCTTCCGGGCCCGTTACGGCGTCCATTAAGCACGACTATACAGGCACCGCAGTAAAAACGCAACTTGACAATCCTAATCCTGCAACACCTTATACCGTCACTTATTTGCAGGCCCTGGCAGGATTAAAAAACAAAATTTCCTTCCCGTATTTAAAAAAGTTTATGGCTGATTTAAGATCAAAAGAGGGAAACTCAGAGGCAACGAAAGTGATTATCAATAAGGCTGAGCTGGTGATCGACCTCAGCAATGGCTCGGATGTACTTCCGTTCAGCGCAGCACAAAGGCTTGCACTTTACAGGTATGACATTGCCGGGCAAAGGGCAAATGTACCGGATAACGACAACAGCGTTCAGGGGTCCTACAATGGAGATCCAAGGGCACTTGGAAGTGAAGTTCTCTTTGGCGGCTTCTTTGATTCCGTGAACAGAAGATATATTTTTACGGTAACCAGCTACATTCAGGACTTACTGGATGGCAAGACCGAGGATTACGGAACATTTTTAGCACCTAGCTCACTTACAGAGTATAATGTGAATCCTTCGGTAACCTCTGCGGCCAGGTCAGTTATCGGCAAATGGAAAAAAGATCCTGCTGCTGGTGATAAACTGATCAAATTAAATATTTATTATACGCAGATAAAATAAAATTCATCTGATCTTATAGTCAAATCCCCCGAGAATAGTTAATTTCGGGGGATTTTATTTTTTAACCTAATACCGAATATTATGTGTGGAATAGTTGGGTACATCGGCCATAGAGAAGCCTGGCCTATAGTCTTGAAAGGACTCAAGAGATTAGAATACCGTGGCTATGACAGTGCCGGTATCGCCTTAATTAATGGTTCCGGCTTAAATATCTATAAAAAAGCCGGTAAGGTTCGGGAACTTGAAAATTTTGCCGACGGTAAGAACCTGTTAGGAACAATAGGAATCGGACATACAAGGTGGGCAACACACGGTGCCCCTTCCGACAGGAATTCACACCCGCACACTTCAAATAATGGAAAGCTGACGATTATCCATAACGGGATCATAGAAAATTATGCTACGCTTAAAGAAGAGCTGCTGACAAGAGGGCACGAGTTCAAAAGTGATACGGATACAGAGGTGCTGGTCCACCTGATCGAAGAAGTCTATAAAAATGACAATACTGACCTTTTGGAGGCGGTCAGGCTGGCACTTAATGAGGTGACCGGCGCTTATGCTATTGTCGTAATGGATGAAGATCAGCCGGGACAACTTATTGCAGCTAGGAAAGGCAGTCCGATGGTGATCGGTGTAGGGAACGGAGAATATTTTATCGCTTCGGATGCTACACCTATCGTAGAGTACACAAAGAATGTGATCTACCTGAATGACAATGAAATCGCATTTTTAAAACGTGACGAACTGTTGATTAAACGGTTGGATAATGTGATTCAAAGCCCCTATGTCCAGGAACTGGAGTTGAAACTGGAGATGCTTGAAAAGGGCGGATACGAGCATTTTATGTTGAAAGAGATCTTCGAGCAATCGCGTTCCATAAGGGATTGCATGCGTGGCCGGATCTATCCAAACGACGGAAAGGTGCAACTGGGCGGCATAAAAGAATACGCCGACAAACTGAAAAATATTGACCGGATCATTATTGTAGCCTGTGGAACTTCATGGCATGCCGGCCTTGTTGGTGAATATTTAATTGAAGAATATGCACGTATCCCTGTTGAAGTAGAATATGCATCGGAGTTCAGGTATAGGAACCCGATTATTACAGAAAAGGATGTAGTTATTGCCATCTCCCAATCAGGTGAAACCGCAGATACGATGGCGGCGATCGAAATGGCCAAAGAAAAAGGCGCAACCATTTTTGGTGTCTGTAATGTGGTCGGCGCGTCTATACCGAGACTCACCCATGCTGGCGTATATACACATGCAGGTCCTGAAATTGGAGTAGCTTCTACGAAAGCCTTTACAGCGCAGGTGACAGTCCTTACCTTAATGGCCTTCTACATGGCACAGCAAAAAGGTACACTAACGCATTCAAAACTGGTGGAATTGCTTACCGAGCTGGATTGCATTCCGGATAAAATCCAGAAAGCACTTGAATCCAATGAAATCATACAGGAAATTTCAGAGAAATTTAAAGATTCAAGAAACTGCTTGTTCCTCGGACGTGGAAGTGGATTCCCTGTGGCCTTAGAAGGCGCTTTAAAGCTCAAGGAGATCTCCTATATCCATGCCGAAGGGTATCCGGCCGCGGAGATGAAACACGGTCCTATTGCGCTGATTGACGAGGAAATGCCTGTAGTAGTCATTGCTACTAAAAATTCTTCTTACGAGAAGGTGATCAGCAATATACAAGAAGTAAAGGCAAGAAAAGGCATTGTGCTGGCCATCGTTACAGAAGGCGACGTTGAAGTTAGGAAGATGGTTGATTATTGTATAGAAATACCAGATGCAAGTGAGGCCTTTTTACCGCTTCTGGCAACGATACCTTTACAATTGTTATCGTATCATATTGCAGTACTAAGGGGCTGTAATGTCGACCAGCCAAGAAATCTTGCTAAGTCAGTTACAGTAGAATAAAGATTGTTTTAAGGCTGTATCATTACTGATACAGCCTTTTACATTTTAAAATGGCAGATCCCCGGAAGGGTCAGTATGATCTGTATATTCCGTCTCACTTTTCGGAGTTGTTCCTTCATTGCTAACGGGTGTTTGTTCAAAGTCGCTCTTTCTGCCCAGGATGGTAAAATTTTCTGCAACTACCTCCGTTACATATTTCTTTATCTTTTCTCTATCCTCAAAAGAACGGGTCCGCAGCTTTCCCTCAATATAAACCAATTTGCCCTTTTGTAAATACTTAGAAGCAACTTCTGCCAATCCTCTCCACAGCACTATATTGTGCCACTCTGTTTGCTCTACTCTTTTACCATCTTTGTTATAGGTTTCTGAAGTCGCCAGCGGGAAGCTAGCTACTGTTACTCCCCCTTCTAAATGTCTGACTTCAGGATCTTTGCCTAAATGTCCTACTAAAATAACTTTGTTAATGCCTGACATGAATTATGGTTTTGCTAAGTAATTAAAATGCATATTCATAAAATTAGTGATCACTTTAGGCTGCGGCAATTCATCAAACTCCCGCAGCGAAACCCATTTTATGTCCGCATCCTGATTAAAGTTAACGATATAATTATCTAAACCAAAAAATTGAACATATATAGTTTGGTGCGTTAATAAATGCTTTTGCAGGCTTAAAGCAGTAACCTTACAATTTTCACCAAAGGCCGCCTGTAACTGTTCCCTGAAATACGTGTGATCCTGCTGATAGCTTTCACCGGTTTCTATTAATGGAAAATCATAAAGCTCCTGCCAGATATCCGCAGCACTACGTTTCTTTATCAGAATCGTTTCGTCAGCCATACAGATGAAATAATTAAAATGACGCGTTCGTTTTTTTAGCTTATTCACCTTAACCGGGAGCGTGCTCACCAAATCCCGGGCCTTTGCGAAACAGCCTTCCTGAATGGGACAAACACTGCAGTCTGGTGATTTTGGTTTGCACTGCAATGCGCCAAACTCCATAATCGCCTGATTATATACGGATGCTTCCCGGTCTGGCATCAGTGATTGGGCAAGCGCCAAAAATTTTTTCTTACCGGTACTGGTGTTGATGGGTTCATTCATCCCAAAATAACGCGACAACACCCGGAAAACATTTCCGTCAAGCACAGCTTTTGACTCATTTGACGAGAAGGAAGCTATCGCTGCCGCAGTATACTCACCAATTCCTTTTAATTTAATCAGCTCATCGTATTTAGTCGGAAATTCTCCCTTATAAAGGTCCCTGACCTGTATTGCAGTGTGAAGCATATTTCGCCCCCTGGAGTAATACCCTAAACCTTGCCAAAGCTTTAAAATCTGTGTTTCTGTCGCCCCTGCAAAGGCCTGCACAGTTGGGTAGTTTTCGAGAAAACGGTTAAAATAAGGGAGCCCCTGCTCAACGCGGGTTTGCTGCAAAATAACTTCAGAAAGCCAGATCACATAAGCATCACTGGTCCTTCTCCAGGGTAAGTCCCGCTTATGATTTAAATACCAGCTTATGATTTCGGATTGAAAACTCATGGGGATAAAAATACGTTGTATTATTTGATTTTAGTAAAAGTTGCACTACGGTGATAGAAGTTCACACAAATAAATCATCTTTTATTTTCCTATCTCATTAAAAAGCAATACTTTTGCAAC
>CAMLDJ010000328.1 GCA_946478755.1 uncultured Pedobacter sp.
ACTCCTGTTTAAGGCTCAGGGCTGCATTCAGTATACGGTGATCAAATTTCCCCTTGCCAAAAATTTGTTCCGCATCGAGTTTATCCGGCTTATTGTCCATCACCACTTTGAAACGTCCCTTTTTACTTCCGTTTAATGGCGTCCATTGATTCATGAGCTGATCTCCCGATGCGTTATCCATCAACCGGATAAAGCTGCGGGCTTCCGCATTACGGGTCTCGTTTCCGTTTTTCATGTTGTCCAGCTCTTCCAGCACCTGGATCGGGATAGCGACGTCATGTTCCTGAAAATTTTTAAATGCATTGTGGTCGTAAAGGATCACAGAGGTATCGAGGACGAAGATCTTTTGCTCTGGATGGGAATGTTTGACAGCTTTGCTCATGATCTATAAAAATAGCAAAAAAGATTTGCATCAATAAGGCTAAAAACAATTAAAGCACCCCGAAGAATACCCGTATAGAAAGTCAATACAGCTAATTAGCATAATCATAACCCTCTAGGCATGCTGGACATGAATACGAAACTGTCGTATAAAAAGAAAACGGAGACTTTCCTCTTTCGATTCAAGTGCTCCGCTTTCACCTTTCTCCAGCCGTAGCTGAAAGAAAAGTATCAATTCGATGATATACTTAACAATTCGTGGTATCCCTAGTTTCTAAAAACTTTGAAACCCGTTAAATTACCTTCCTGATTTATTCCGTAGAATATTTCATTCCATGTGTAATGTCTGTTCCGGATTCAGTTCATTCCGTATACCTCTCGGCATTTGGCTTTTAGATTTCCTTCGCTGTCTCCTTTGAATTCCATCCCTTACTGATCCTTCGAAATTTCCCAGAATCGTTTCGCCCGGAGGCTCAGATTCTTTTTGGTATTTCTTCCAGACTGTCAAAGTACTTCGTAATTGATAGATCTAATATACGCAGAATAATTACTTTAGCCAAATATATTTAACTATATTTATTAACAAGTTTTTAACCGGTTTCTAACAGGTTTTCAACACTTTATTAACAACATTAAACAGCCTATTTTTCCAGCTCCTCAATGGTAAATGCCCGCTCCCTGCCTTTAAGACGTTTACGGGTCTTCGACACTTCGTCTACCGTAATTTCTCCCGCATTATTTTGCCATGAACCGCGGATAAAACTCAACACCTGGGCCACATCCTCATCAGATATCTCATCACTATGCCCTATTCCCGGCATATCTCCTGCAATTTCAGGTGCTTCATACAAGTGTCCATTCACTTTTACCGGGCCCGTCAAGCCGTACAGTACGATAGAAATTAACTTCTCCTTAGCACCTATAACCCATTCTGATTTGTTTAAGGGCGGCGCAAGCGAACTAATGCCATTGCCGTCTACAGCGTGACAGGTTTGACAGCTGGAAGCGAACAAGGCGGCACCTTTAGGGTAGGCTTTGCTAAGCAAGAGCGGGTCCCGGTTCTTTTGTGCATTCTTTATCAGTGCAATCACATTTTTCAATTGTTTATGAATGACCAGATTTGTATCCGGTAATTCAAGTGCTAATGCTGCAGCAAATTTTTCTTCGTTATAAGCCAGGTTACTCACAATGGCAGCAGCAACATACGGGTCGCTCGGATAGCGCCGGGCCAGATCAATTAACAGATCCCGGGCAGCATCAGGGTTAAATGGCTTGATATAATTTGCTGCAAAAGCGATATACGGTGCAACCGTCCCTTCATTCTTTTTGGCCAGCTCCGCGAGTGCATCGATATAGTACGAATACGATGTGCCGTTAATGACAGAAGGGATCACCGTTAAAGCTTGCAGTTTAATTGCCTGTTGATCGGATTTCAATAGATACAGCACCTCGTTAGTTTGCAGGGCTGACAAGCCTTCCAATACCCACATGGCATGGATGACCTTTAGCGGCTGGGCAGGATCTTTAATCGCCTTTCTCAAGTCAGGTATTGCCGATTTATATCTGCCATCAATTAATAGCTGCTGTGCCATATCGCGTACCAGACCGTTCTCATTCCCCAACAGGCGGACAAGTGCCTTCGGATCATTGCTGAATTTTACGGTATGGGCAGATTTACTTTTAGGAACTACTTTGTAAATCCGGCCGCATCCAAGCGGTTCAGTCAAGTTTCTACTCAGTATTTTATCCCTGAGATAAGGCGTTACATAAGTCTTGTGCTGGATGATGCCGCGGTACATATCTACAATATATAAGGCACCTTCTAAACCATTGTATAAGCTTACCGGTCGGAAACGTTCATCTGTACTGGCCAGGAATTCTTTGTTCGCATAGGCCTGAACGCCGGTCACAACATAGCCTTTTTCAGTAAGGATATCGCGTTTAATTAAATTGGCAGCCGGTTCAGCGACAAAAGCGTTAAAGTCATATGCAGGTCCGAATAAGTTCCCGCGATAAATCACAGGGCCACACGCAGCTGTAAAACTCCTCAAGCGCAGACTATCATCCAATACCCCCGGCATATAGCCCCTGTTTATACCCGGTGTTGGTCTGGCCGGATATACCCTGTTGTTTTTAACCGTCCTTTCCGAGTACCCATTTACCTGTTGCTGATTCGGATTGGAAGCGCCAAAACCAGGCGCGAAGTAATCACCCATCAGGTTGGTCGAATTGTCGTTATAATACAATCTGCCGTAATTGTCCTGGCTAATGCCCCACTGACCTCTGAAATGGGTATTTTCTATGATCCATCGGCTTCCTTTTTTCCGGTACCTCCGGGTAGACTTGGCATTGTAAATCCAGTTGTCCATCGCTCTCAGCAATCCATTTGGCTGATGCTCCACATTTCCTTCGTCGGCGTATTTACCGTCGACCAATATTCTCTTTCCAGGTTTATCGTCTTTGATATCATAATACCAGAGATTGGGCGACTCCGCCACGAGGATACCGCCATCAATTAAACAAATGGCTCTTGGCAATACCAGTGAATCCAGGAAGACCTTTCTGTCATCCATCAGTCCATCGCCGTTTTTATCTTCAAGGATAACGATCTTACCATTTGGCTTATCTTCGCCTTTGCCATAAACATCTGGCATGTAACCAACCATCTCTACCGCCCAGATGCGGCCTTTATGATCAAAAGTTAAAGCCACAGGTGCGGTTACCAATGGCTCCTCTGCTACCAGCTTTACTTCAAAGCCTTGCTCAACCTTCATCAGTTTAATAGCTGCTTCAGCAGGTATCACAGGCGAATTGGTCGTATCTGGTAACAGCGATGTTTTAGCATCCGTAGTGCTTTTATAGGTCTGGCATTGATAAAGCGTAAAAACAACAACCGCTAAAATCGCATAAATATATAATTTCATAAAACTTATAGCTCCCCGTTTTCAATCGCTGTGATCTTGGCCAGTCTTTTCACATGACGTGCTTCGGCAGAGAATACTGCAGCTAAAAAAGCAAAAGCAATATCTTTTGCCAGCTCGATCCCCAGTACCCTTTCGCCCATACACAGAATGTTTACATCGTCGTGTTCTACAGACTGATGCGCAGAATAGGTATCATGACATACTCCTGCCCGTATACCTTTGAATTTATTGGCTGCAATGCTTACCCCAACGGCACTTCCACAGATGAGAATACCCCGTTCTCCTTCATGGTTTATGATTGCCCTGGCAACGTCTGCCGCATGATCCGGATAATCGCTAGGCAGTTCAGTGCTTGTGCCCAGATCAATCACTTCATATCCTTTTTCCTGCAAAGCGGGGATAAGTACACTTTTATATTTATAACCCGCATGGTCTGAACCGATAACTACTTTCATTGTATGTGATTTCTTAATGTGTTAACGTTGATTTCTTAAAATGCCCTAATGTAGCTACATTTTTTTTAATTTTACTGTAGCATTAACAAGAGATGATACGTCTCAGTTAGCGTTATCTTCACAAATACTAATCTTATGAACATGAATCTTTTTTCCAAATCCGTTAGGGTAAACTTTAAAAATCTGGGCGCAATTATTTTGATATCGGCCGGCCTGCTGCTTCAATCTTGCTCAAAAGATTCTGCGCCTGCGCCGGAAGTGGCATTTTTAAGCATTACCAATACTTTCCCTTCGCTGGGAACTTTCAACATTTTTGTGAATCAAAGCCAGTTAAATACTGCTGGTGCGGTAGACTTTGGCGGAAGCAGCGGCTATTTCCAGGTTACACCAGGCAATCACAGCATCAAAGTCACTACGGCAAGTAGTAGCCAAAGTCTGATTACGGAGAGCATCGCGCTGGAACCCAGCACCGTCAATTCGCTTTTTTTAATCGAAAACGAGGGCAATATGGATTTTCTTACAGTTAAGGATGAATTGGGCGATATGACCTCGGCCAAGGCTTTTGTCAGGTTTATCAATCTTTCTCCTGACGCTCCCGCATTGGATCTGGCTGTTAAAGACGGAGATGTGGTTATTGCGGATAAAGCGTATAAAGCCAGCAGCGCATTTGTTGAAGTAGAAGCGAAAACCTATGTTTTTGAATTCAGAAACAAAACCAGTCAGGTGAATACAGCACTAACCAGCACTGAATTTAAAGCCGGTAAATCTTATACAATAATAGCTACCGGCCTGACTACTCCGGGTGATACCGGACAGCCTTTTGGCAGCAAGATCATGATCAATCAGTAACAAGATCTTTACTTCTCGGAAAAATAAAAAAGGGTGCTACATATTTCTATGTATGCACCCTTTTCGGTTTTCATTGTGTGTGTGTGTTAATGTCTGCCTCTTCCATGGCCTCTGTCATTCCCGCCGTGACCGTGGTCATCCCGGCCTCTATGGCTATCCCATTTACCATGTCCCCTGTCATTATCCCAGCTGCCGCGTCCACGGTCTCTTGAGTAATACTTTTTAGCTTGTCCTTTTGACATTCCATGTGGATGACCTTTTACCACATAGTATCTGGAGTCATTGCTATATCGGATGACCTGCTGGCCTCCGTAATGTCTGTATCTGGAGTAAGTTACCCTGTCCCTGTCAAAATTCCGGTATGGATCTCTGGAATTGACGACTACCTTATAGCCACTGTAAAGGTCGTAGCCCCTATACCTGGACGGAAGGGAAGCCGAGAATATCCACCTGGCATTATCCCTGTAAATAAACTGCCGCCTTGGAACATGGTAATAACATTCAATATCAGGCAGGTAGTAATAATCTACATAATCGTAACCCACAGGCCCCCATAACGGCTGCGAGCCGATATTTACGCTTATGCTCACTTGCGCTGCCGCCTGGTATGGCATCCATCCTATCACGCCGAGCATCCCTAATACTATTAACTTTTTCATAGCCCTAATTATTTAATGTTTCATTTGTGTGTTGTTAAATCAAATCTCTATACCGAACATGAAATCAAAATGAATTTTTATAATTATTTGATATATTTTCCTTTTTCATGTTAAATTCATCTTCCCACCACAACTTTGTATTGTCTGTGTGGCGCAGATCGTAGTGCAGCTGTTCTTTAGGCAGAACACCTGTTGTTTTAGATAGGGTGCGTTAGTTTGCCTCCTAAAGGAGGCAAACTTTCCATATATTTACATCATGAGCACGAATCGTTTATACCAATATATACTAGCCCTATTCTTTTGCTGGCTTCCCTTTGGCAGTTTCGCCGGGAGCAACACAGGTACCTCTGCAATTTTAAGCCTTGATCTTCATCAGGATAAAAGGGATAAAAAGCAGGATCGCGGCAAGGAGAACAAAAAGCCGGAAGTGAAGGAAGTTCCCCAATCCAGGAGGCAAGAAAAGCCCGGTGAAGTTAAATCCGGTAAAAAAGAAAAGCCTGTCCAGGAAAATAAAAAAAGAAATCATTAGACCCCTGACATGAAAGTTCTGATTGTAGAGGATGAAAAAACACTGGCCTATGAAATGGATGAT
>CAMLDJ010000329.1 GCA_946478755.1 uncultured Pedobacter sp.
TTTATCGACAATGCAAAACAGGAATCTATTGATACCATACTACAGTACAGCCAGCTAAAGGACGAAGGAAAAGTAGGAAAGGTATATGTAACCGGATGTTTATCTGAGCGGTATAAACCTGAACTTGAAGCCGAAATTACCAATGTAGATGCTTACTTCGGCACAAATGACCTGAATAATTTATTACACTCCCTGGGTGCAAATTATAAGCATGAACTGATCGGTGAGCGACTGCTCACCACCCCTTCCCATTTTGCATATTTTAAAATTGCTGAAGGCTGTAACCGTCCCTGCTCTTTCTGCGCCATTCCGTTAATGCGTGGTAAACACGTTTCCCGCGACATGCAGGAACTGGTAAATGAAGCCAAAATACTTGCCGCAGGTGGAACCAAAGAACTGATATTAATTGCACAGGACCTTACTTATTATGGTCTTGACATTTACGGGAAACGCAACCTCGATGAGTTGCTGCGTCGCTTATCCGATGTAAACGGGATTGAGTGGATCAGGCTGCAGTACGCCTACCCATCCGGTTTCCCTATGGAAATTTTAGATGCAATGAACGAGCGGGAGAATATCTGCAAGTACCTCGACATGCCTTTACAGCATATCACAGATAACATGTTGAAGTCAATGCGCCGGGGGATTACCAAGCAAAAAACCATTGATGTTGTTAACCAGATCAGGGATAAAGTTCCGGGCATTGCCATGCGTACGACATTGATCTGCGGATATCCGGGCGAAACGCAGCAGGACTTTGAGGAAATGATGAACTGGGTAGAAGAAACCCGTTTCGACAGACTTGGCTGCTTTACCTATTCTCATGAAGAAAAGACACATGCACACAGTCTTGTGGATGATGTTCCAGATGAAATTAAACAAGAGCGTGTAGATGCGATCATGGAGCTTCAGCAGGGAATTTCGTTCGACATTAACCAGGATAAGGTTGGGCAAACCTACAAGGTCCTGGTAGACAGGAAAGAGGGCGACTTCTTTATTGGACGTACGGAATTTGATTCTCCGGAGGTGGACAATGAAGTTTTAATCGACGCCAACACAGGTTACGCTGCAAACGGCAGTTTTGTGCAGGTAAAGATTGATCGCGCGGAAGACTTTGATCTATATGGACAGATTGTAAAATAAAAGCGGCAAATTAAGAATTATAGTTTATTAACTTAAATTCGTGGCAATGCAGGCTAGATACATCTCTTATCAGGAAACAAATGCCTTCTCTGCCCTTGTACTGGATTACATCAGCGGGAAGGATCAACTAAAGTCTTTCTATAACTATTTGCCAGATCTTAATGGCTTCGCTGAGGCCATTAAAAACCATAGTAACAAGCCGGATAGAAAAGTATTGACCGCTTCTTTAAAACGACAATATGCGGCTGTTAGAACCACCCAGCTGGTTAACGAGCATATTGAATTACTGGCTGACAGCAAGACATTCACCATCACAACAGGCCACCAGTTAAATATTTTTACCGGACCGCTCTATTTTATTTATAAAATTGTTACTGCGATAAACCTTGCCAAAGAACTGAAAGAGGCATTTCCCGATTATAACTTTGTGCCTGTTTACTGGATGGCTACAGAAGACCATGATTTTGAAGAGATCAATCATGTGAAAATTGAAGAGAAAATGCTCACCTGGAATAAACAGGCCACGGGAGCAACCGGACGATTGGATACCAGGGACATCCTTGAAACCCTTTCGGCTTACAAAGGCTATCTGGGTATTGGTAAGAACGGGCTCATGTTGTCCAGATTGGTTGAAGCTGCCTATACCAATAATACGAGATTAAGCGATGCGACACGGGAACTTGTTGACGCCTTGTTTAGCGAGTATGGCCTGGTATGTATTGATGCGGATGATCCTCTCCTTAAAAAACAATTTTCCAAAACCATCTATCAGGACATTACTGAGCAAAACAGCTTTAAATATATTACTGAAAGCAATACAAAACTGGAAGAATTAGGTCACAAACCCCAGGTAAATCCCAGGGAAATCAATTTCTTTTATATGACTGATCAGTTAAGGGAGCGCATTGTAGAAGAAGACGGCTTGTATAAGGTAATGAACACAACGATCTCTTTTGATAAGGATGAGCTGCAACAGGAGATCAATCATTTTCCTGAAAGATTTAGTCCGAATGTGGTTATGCGCCCGGTATACCAGGAGGTTATTTTACCGAACCTGGCCTACATTGGCGGTGGTGCTGAAGTGACTTACTGGCTACAGCTCAAAGCCAATTTCGATTTTTATAAGGTTGATTATCCGGTCTTGCTGTTGCGCAATTCAGCAATGGTAATCGACAAGCGCAGTGAAGTCAGGATGCAGATGTTGGGCATCAGCCATAAAAGTCTTTTCGCGGATACAGAGGCGCTTAAAAACGAATGGGTGCGGGCACATGTGAATTTACAATTATCTTTAAATGACGAAGAACGTGCAATAAGTGCCGTCTTCGATCAGATTAAGCTGAATGCTTATAAAATCGACAAAACCCTGTCGCAATCTGCCGATGCCGCGAAAACCAAAGCATTGAAACTGATCACCAGTTTAGAGAAAAAAATGCTGAGGGCCGAGAAGCGTAAACACAAGACTTCGCTGGCTCAGATTGAGCACCTAAAAGAAAAGCTTTTTCCTACGGGGGTATTGCAGGAAAGGGTATTAAATATTGCGCCAATGTTTGTATTGTATGGCGATGATTTCATTGAATCATTGATCAACTCCTTCAAACCTTTGGATCACCAATTTACCATCTTATTTGCCTGATTATAATGAAATTCTACACCTTCACCGAAAGTCACCTGCGCCAGTTTACCGAGAATGTATTTTTAAAAATGGGCTGTCCCGAAACAGATGCGAAACTTGCCGCTGATGTACTATTGCGTTCCGATTTGAGAGGTATAGATTCTCATGGTGTAGCGCGCTTAAGCGGGTATGTGAGGTTATGGGAAAAGAAACGCATCAATGCCCTTCCTGTTGTTAAAATAGTTCATGAAACTGCCACCACGGCTACGGTTGATGGTGATGGCGGCCTGGGCCTGGTGGTGGCTCCTTTTGCCATGAAGATTGCGATAGAAAAGGCGCAGACCTATGGTAGTGGCTGGGTATCGGTAAGAAATTCAAACCATTTTGGCATTGCAGGATATCACGCCTTAATGGCAGTTGAACAGGAAATGATTGGTATCAGCATGACCAACGCGAGTCCGCTGGTGGCGCCTACCTATGCCAGTGAAAGGTTACTGGGCACTAACCCGATGTGTTATGCTTTCCCAGCCGGAAAATATCCTCCGGTGGTCGTTGATATGGCAACCGCAGCTGCAGCAAACGGAAAATTGGAGATTGCACAGCGGTCAAATCAAGCAGTACCGGAAGGCTGGGTTCAGGATAAGGATGGCAAAGCATCCGTAAATCCGCACCAGCTCAAGGAAGGCGGATCGCTATTGCCTTTAGGCAGTGATAAAGATCATGGCAGTCATAAAGGTTATGGCCTTAGTGCAACAGTAGATATTCTGTCAGCCGTGCTATCCGGCGCCAACTATGGTCCATGGGTACCTCCTTTTGTAGCTTTTCTTGAACCGCCGACAGATCCTGTGGGCGCAGGTATTGGCCACTTTTTTGGTGCCATGCGTGTAGATGGTTTCCGTCCGGCGGCGGATTTCAAAGATCACCTGGACAATTGGATTGAGCGTTTTAAAAGTGCTAGAACTATAGATCCGGATAAAGAGGTCATCATTCCCGGCGAGCCTGAATATGCGTTTGAAAATGAGCGCAAAAAAAACGGCATCCCTTTGATAGATGCCGTTGTCAATGATTTAAATGCGCTTGCCCTTAAACTGGGGATAGCTGGTTTATCTTAGTGGATACCTTTCAGCAATCTGTTCCATCTTATTTTGTGGAAGAATGAACCATTCGTGTTATAGCTCATCCAGATGAACAACGCTTTTCCAACAATATGATCTTCGGGCACAAATCCCCAGTAACGGGAGTCGGCAGACCGGTGCCTGTTGTCGCCCATCATCCAATAATAATCCATCTTAAAGGTATAGCTATTTGCCGGCTTACCATTGATCAGCCATCCGTTAGCAGACCTTTCCAGCTTATTCCCTTCATAAATGCGGATACTCCGCTCATATAATGGCATGGTCATACTGTCTAATTTAACGGTCCACCCTTTTTTAGGAATAATGATCGGCCCGAAATTGTCTACATTCCAGTCCCTGTTTTTGTCGTAAGGGAAAATATCGCCTTCCCGCTCGCTAGCCGGGGCTGTAAACTCTTTTACCGATTGCACAAAATCCAGTTTTTTCACTTCACTCATCATCTCCGCCGTCCCGTTAAATGTATAGACGTTAGGGGTCATGGTACTTCTAATATCATCAGAGATATTAAATCCCAGGTCTTCAAAAACAGCAGGGTTGATATCCGGTGTTTTAAATACCACTTCATAGCTGATTTGCCCGGTATTTTTTAATTTTTCGGGTTTCCCGTTAACAGATACCAGCCCCTTACTCATACTGATGGTATCACCCGCTATACCGATACATCGTTTGATGTAATTCTCGCGCTTATCTACAGGTCTGCTTATAATGGTGTAGCGGCTATTGATGGCTTCCCAGCCTTCGGCCCTTACCATCTGGTAATAATCAACATCCTGCTGTTCCAGCGCTACCGTGTCGCCTTGCGGATAGTTAAAAACAACTACATCATTTCTTTTGATATCAGAGAATCCTGGCAACCTGTGAAATTTCCACTGTACACCATCCCAATAGGCTTTTGTACCAGTTATGGGCATGGTATGGTGGGCAAAAGGAAACGCAATTGGGGTCATAGGTATCCTTGCCCCGTAATTGATCTTGCTCACAAATAAGAAGTCGCCAACCAGTAAAGATCTTTCCATAGAAGCAGTTGGAATGGTGTAAGCCTCGATAAAGAATACCCTTATAATTGTCGCCGCAACAACCGCAAATACAATGGCATCAACCCATTCCCTGGTCCTTGTTTTTTTCTTCTTAGGCTTATCGTCTTTACTTTTTTGCCAGAATTTCCAACTCATATATTATGCTTTAAAATTAAATATATCGGCTATGTTATAAAAGCCTTGTTTATTTTGTAACCATTCGGCTGCCACTACTGCTCCGAGTGCAAAACCAGAACGGTTGTGAGCGGTATGCTTTAACTCTATCTCATCGACTTCGGAGCTGTACAGAACGGTATGTGTTCCGGGTACGCTTTCGATGCGATGAGATTCAATCAGCAATTGATCTTTTTTAACCACCTCGTCAAACGGCGTACCGACCAGTTCGTTTACCCATTCTTTTTTCCTGTCCATCTGCTCAATGATATCCTCAGCAAGGGTCATGGCTGTGCCACTTGGTGAGTCCATTTTCTGCGTATGATGAATTTCTTCGACCTGCACCTCGTAAGCGGGAAAGTCGTTCATCAATTTGGCCATCATCTTACTGATATGAAAAAACAGGTTAACGCCTATACTGAAGTTTGATCCATAAAGAAGGGTATTGTTACGGCTCAGGCAATCGTTTTTCACCTGCTGCAATTCTCCATACCATCCGGTGGTACCAACTACTACAGGCAAGTTTGCATCAAAACAGGCATATATATTACTCAAAGCCGCATTCGGCGCACTAAAATCTATGGCCATATCGGCTTTAGATAAGTTAGCTGTTGTCAAATCCTCGGTATTGTCAATATTAATTTTCAGGACAATTTCATGGCCTCTTTCCAAAGCAAAACGCTCAATGATCTGACCCATTTTACCGTAACCAAGTAACGCTATTTTCATTTAGTTTATATTTTTATTCAATTGTAATGAAGCTTGCTGTGCAGGTTTC
>CAMLDJ010000330.1 GCA_946478755.1 uncultured Pedobacter sp.
GTACAACGCGATCTGCTGAGTGAAAAAAGAGATATGGAGCTGCAGTTTTTAAAGTCACAGTTAAATCCACATTTTCTTTTCAACTCTTTAAATAATATCTATTCCCTCGCTTATCAGAAATCTGATAAGACAGCCGATGCGATTCTGAAACTTTCAGAGATCATGCGCTATATGATCTATGAAAGTAACGACAGCTGGGTTTCTTTGAGTAAGGAGATCACCTATGTCCAAAGTTATATTGAACTTCAGAAATTAAGATTTAAGGACGGGGCTGCTGTTGAGCTTACTTTAAATGGTGAAATTGATGACCAGCGGGTGGTGCCATTGATCCTGATCTCTTTTGTTGAAAATGCATTTAAACATGGTGTTGCCAACGATCCGGACGATCCCATCAGGATCAACATCATTGCCAATCAAAAGATACTGCATTTTAGTGTGAGCAATAAAAAGAATCAGTTCAATAAGGATGTTATGGGAGGCGTCGGGCTCAATAATGTAGAACGCAGGCTCCAGTTACTTTATCCGGAGCGCTATAAATTAAATATTGTAAATTCGGCAACTCATTATACGACCGAACTAATGCTTGACATATGACAAAGTTAAAATGTATAGCTGTAGATGATGAACCTCTTGCACTGGATATCATAGAGGACTATATTTCAAAAATTCCGTTCCTCGAGCTGGTTAAACGTACGGAAAATGCCATAGAAGCTATGCAAATAGTGCAGGCAGGAGGGATCGACCTTGTTTTCCTGGATATTCAGATGCCGGAGCTTACGGGGATACAGTTTTTAAAAATTGCCAATAGTAAAGCCAATTATATTCTGACTACAGCCTATTCCCAGTACGCTTTGGAAAGTTACGATCTGAATGTCGCTGATTATTTGTTAAAGCCAATTGCATTCGATCGCTTTTGTAAGGCCGTGGAGAAGGTGCATAATCAACTAAAGGTAGCTCCATCTCCCGAAACCACAGCACAGCAGGTAATTGCCCCACCTATTGCTACCGCACAGTCGGCCAACCCTATTCAGGACTTTATTTTCGTTAAGACCGAACATAAAATCCAGAAAATAGAACTGAATGATATCCTGTACATTGAAGGGCTTAAAGACTATATTTCCATCTTCACTAAGACTGAACGGATCATTACACTGCAGAATATGAAGAAGATGGAAGAGACCTTACCGAAGGGACAGTTTATCAGGGTCCACAAATCATACATCATTGCTCTGGATAAGATTGAAAGTATTGAACGAAGCCGGATCTCTATCTGTGGTAAAATTATCCCGATCGGGGACACCTACCGGGATGATTTTTTTAGGCATATTGACAACAAAAATATCTAATGAGCAAGCGAGGCTGGTTTAGCCTGATTCAGCTTTAACCTGATTGCTTTTTCGGCTTCCCGGACAATCTCTTCGGGGCTCTTCCCGGCTGTGTGCAGGGGCGGGAGCACCGTCCACCGAAGCTGCTCTCCAAAGCTTAAGGGATAGGGGCCATACTGTACCAGCTTCCAGGAATTTTCAATAGCTACAGGAACAATCAGGGCATCTGGTACAACTTTTAAAAGTGTAGCAATACCGCCCACCTGGAATGCTTTCATTTGCCCGTCCTTAGCCCGCGTTCCTTCCGCAAAGATCATGGCCGACCATTTATTGTCCTTCATCCTACGGCCTAGTTTTATCAGTTCCGAGACTGCCTGCTTGCTGTCTTTACGGTTTATATTGGCACCACCTCCGTATTTCAGGTTGAAAGAAATAGAAGGGATACCTTTTGTCAGCTCAATTTTAGAGATGAATTTTACATGATGTTTTCTCAGAAACCAGATCAGGGAAGGAATATCATACATACTCTGGTGGTTGGCGACAAATATAATAGGCTGATCAATTGGCAGATCTTGCTCATTTATAAACGTAACGGAGCTGCCGAGAAGAAGGTCGCAATAGGTCAGAAAAAAATTAAGGGCATCAACTGACACCTTATGTGCTTTATAACCAAAAAACCGGTAACAGACCCATTGAATGGGATGGAAAATAACCAGCACCAAAGCAAAGCAGATATAAAATAGCGGACTGAAAATATATCCTAGAAACTTATTCATAATTTATTGTACCTGGATCGAATTACAAGTGACCTTCGAGGATTAGGATTTTAGTTTTTAAAATTGCGGCTACACTCATGCTGTCGGTGATTTCACCGTTTATCACCATTTGGTAGGCTTCATCAAAAGGGAGCTTGCGTACCGTTAGCTGCTCGGTTTCATCAGGAGATGCTTCTCCGTAGGTCAAATCTCTTGCCATGTAGATGATAGCAAGTTCATTGCTTACAGAATTAGACAAGTGCATCCGCTGCATTTCTATCCATTCATTTGCCGAAATGCCGGTTTCTTCGTACAATTCGCGCTGTGCACTTTCCAGCGGCTCTGATTCCAGTGGACCACCACCTTCCGGGATCTCCCAGCTATACGCTTTTAAAGGGAAACGGTATTGTCCGACAAGCCAGGTATGATGTTGCTCATCCAATACCATAATACCGATGGCATAATTTTTAAAATGTACTTCGCCATATATGCCTTCGCCTCCTGAAGGGTTGATCACATTGTGCTCGGTTAACCCGATCCAGTTGTTCTCGTAGATTTTATGGCTGTTAATCGTTATCCAGGGATTATGCTCTTCCATGCCCGCAATATACGAATTTCTGATTTCAGCAGCTATGGGGCTTTAGGCGGTGGCGGAACTTTTTTAATTTTTGTAAAGCGATAATTTATGCTCATTGTTACATTGCTGGTGTTGCTGCTGGAATAGTTTTGCAGCCTGAAATTAACTCCTTCGCTGAACAACGTATTGTTGCGTCCGCCAAAAGGATCGGAAACAGTTATCCTTGCACTGAGCCTGTTTTTTAGGAAAGCCTTCCTGGCAGCCATCGCACTGGACACAGACCCCCTGGTCCGGCCCTGGGCGTTTGCATTATTCGCATAATTTACATTGGCCTCGAAAGCCGTTCTAAGTGGTAGCTGCATAGATAGCCCCAGAGCAGTCCGGATACTTAAACCATCCCGGTTCAGCGCACTATTTAAGGAAGAGCTATAACTGCTCTGCGTAAGCGTGAAATTAGCATTGGCAGATAGCTTTTTACTCGGGCGATAATTGCCGATCAGTATCAATCCGAGGATATCATTGGAGCCCACATTGAAATAGGTGGTTTCAGATGTGGCCACCCCTTCAACTACATTTACAGAACGGTACCGCTCAATTACTCCACTGCTGGTAGAGTAAGACAGCCGGGGAGTAAATGACCACTTCTCTCCAAAGGCACCGAAACTGATGTCCATTTGATGGGTATAGGCAGGAACAAGATCTGGATTCCCAAACCAGACATTCAGTGTGTCGTTGTTGTTGATCTGCGGATTGAGCGTATTTTCTCTCGGCCGGTTTATCCGTACGCTGTAAGTAGCCCCGATGTTGTATCTTTTTTTGAAGAAATGGTTGATGGAAATATTAGGGAATAAGCTGAGATAGGGCTTGATGTTGTAGCTGTCGCCGTTCGACAGATCAAATTTTACATCCGTCAATTCCGCCCTGAGGCCGGCTTTTACACCAAAGCCTTTCCCCCGGTAATTATAGGAGGTATAGCCCGCAACGATCTTCTCGTTATACAAAAACTGGTTGCTTAGCTTTTCGGCAATTTCATATGCTGCTGTGGTAAAATTAAAATCCTGTACCAGCATGTCGTTGTCATTCTTCCGGTTGGTGTACATCACACCAGCCTCAAACTGATCACGTTTCTTAAAAATGGGCCTGTCGTAATCCAGATTAAAGGTTAGACCGTTGTTGCCTACTGCGTTTGCAGTTTCGCGCAGCGAGGGTTTAAGGGTACTTGGTAACGTATAATGCTGATCCAATAGCCTTAGGTTATCATTTGCATTATTGCTATAAGTTAATCCAATAGCTAATTTTTCTCCGCTTTCTTTTGCCTTTAGGCTGTAGTCGGCATTCAGCACGATACTATGACTTCCGGCATCCGTAGTGCTGATCTGGTTACGTACACGTTTTAAGGCGAGTTCCTCACTTAAAAAATTGAAATCCGTACCGGCTCTGCTGTTGCTGTTATTGGTGTTGAAATTGCTGCTTACCCTAAGGTTCTGATCGGGCGTGATATCCCAGTCAAGTCCTGCCCTGAAATTCCCTCCGTCACTATTGCTCTTGTTGTTGGCGTAATTGTCATAATAAAAGGTCGTGTCTTTCGCCAGGTCAAAGTTCTCCCGGTAGGAGTGGGAAGTGTTTCTGCCAACATGACTTCTGTAAGCGGCGCTACCGGTTAGCGAGTAGTTCTTGCTCCGATAGGAAGCATTGGTGTTCATATTGGTATTGCCCTGCAGCCCTGCCGTAATTCCGGCGTTGCCGTTGAATCCAATTGCGAAGCCTTTTTTCATCACAATATTAATGATGCCCTCTCCATCACCGGAGTATCTTGCTGGCGGATTGGTCATCACTTCGATTTTTTCTATCGCATCAGAGGGCAATACGTTTAAAAGATCCGAGATGTTGGAAGTCATATAATCTGATGGCTTACCATCAATAAAGATCCTGGTAGAACGTTTTCCTGCAATGGTAGCTTTACCATCAATATCCACCTGTACCATCGGCACATTTTTCAGGATATCCGTCGCGGTGCTTCCTTCGGCAAGGATGGATTTATCTACATTGTAGGTGATCATATCAGCCGCAAATTCTATTACCGGCTTTTCGGCTGTAATGGTCACTTCCGTCAGGTTATTTTGTTCAGCGCTCAGCTTCAGGGTGCCGAGGTCACGCTCAATGCTTTTTTCAGTAAGCATTACTTCATTAACGGTAAGCGTGCTAAAGCCGACATAGCTTATTTTGACCTTATACGTTCCATATTTTAAAGCATTGAACTTAAAAAAGCCGTTTTCATCAGTGGAAGTAGTTACCAAAGGGCGCTCGGCATCGGCCTCATATACCGCCACCACGGCTGATGGTATGGGCAATGCGCCCACTTCTTCGATCACCTTACCAGTTATGGTTCCTTTTTCAGCAGCAGCATATAGCTCTGATGTAGCAACAACAACCAGTAGCAGGGCGAAGATAAAGGTTAAGTTAAAAAGGCTCCTCATCACTGCGCGTTTCCTGCTGATCAGTTTTCTTATTCTTTTTAAAAGTAAAATCATTTTTACCAAAACGGTAAGAAAAAGTTAAGCTTGCTACCGTACCCTGCATGTTTCTTCTAAAATCAGTGATGGCATTCTTTGCTCCGGTGATCATGCTCCAGTTCCTGGTATTGAACACGTCCCTTACATTTAAGCTAAGCGATGACTTTTTGTTCTTAAAGTCATATTTGGCACCGGCATCTACCACATACATTGCATTTCTTTTTCCCTGGGCCATTACTTCTTTTGAACGGTAGTCGCCTTTTACCTGTAAGGTAATGTTATAAGGTAAGATAAAGTTGTTGGTTAAATTGGCATTCCAGCTAAAGCCCGAGTTGTCCACAATACCATAAGCCGGTACGCCTTCAATATTTCTTTGGTATAAGTTCACATTCCCTGTAAAATTCCAGGCTTTGGCCACATCAAAACGACCGATTAATTCAAGCCCGCTGGACAATTCACTGGTTAAGTTCTGAGGCGTAACGATGGTTATGCCGTTTTCATCAGCCTCTGTCCTGATCCTTTGGATCACATCATTGGTTTGCCGCATATAGGCGGTAGAGATAAAGGTGATGTTTTTCCAGAATTTGCTGTAACTTAATTCATAAGCGAGGCGGCAGCTCATCGGTCACTGGTTGGTGGCCCTTCCTTGGGGGTTATGGGCGGGTGGCGCGCCGGGCGGTGGTCT
>CAMLDJ010000331.1 GCA_946478755.1 uncultured Pedobacter sp.
TAAGAAGAAATTATAAGATGATAAATTTAGTTTGGCTGGTTCCCCTGATTCCGCTTTTAGGCTTTGTTGTTAATGGCCTTGGCAGAAATTCATTGTCGAAAGGTGTGATTGGCTTCATAGGGAGCGGTGTAATATTCATTTCGTTTGCGATTAGTCTGGGGATATTTTTTGAGCTCGGTGCTGATGTTGTTAAATCTCATGAGATCTTTCTTTTTAATTGGATCAGTGCAGGAACGCTTCACATTCCACTTTCATTCCTGATAGATCCTTTAAGCTCGTTGATGCTGCTGATTATTACAGGGGTAGGTTTCCTGATTCATATTTATTCTATTGGTTATATGCATAATGATGAAGGATTTGGTAAGTTTTTCAGCTACCTGAATCTGTTTATCTTTTTTATGTTACTATTGGTTTTAGGATCAAACTATATTGTCATGTTTATCGGCTGGGAGGGTGTTGGACTGTGTTCTTATCTGCTGATTGGCTTCTGGTATACCAACAGCAGTTATGCATCGGCGGCAAAAAAGGCCTTCGTGATGAACCGTATCGGTGACCTTGGGTTTTTATTGGGTGTATTCCTGATCTTCAGCACCTTTGGGAGTGTAGAGTTTGGAAAGATATTTCCACAGGCCGCGAATATGTTGCCTGGCAATGGTACAATTGCTTTGATTGCGCTGTTGCTATTTATAGGTGCCTGTGGTAAATCAGCGCAGCTGCCCTTATTTACCTGGTTGCCCGATGCGATGGCAGGACCCACTCCGGTTTCTGCGCTAATTCACGCAGCGACCATGGTTACCGCAGGTATTTATATGATTGCAAGATCGAATCTGTTGTTTGACCTGGCTCCAATGGTCCAGCATGTCATTGCTATTGTTGGTCTGGCTACGGCCATTGTTGCAGCCATTATTGCCTTAACCCAAACAGACATCAAAAAGGTGCTGGCTTATTCAACGGTGTCTCAGTTGGGATACATGTTCTTAGGTCTTGGCGTTGGTGCTTATAACGGAGCTTTCTTCCATGTAATTACCCATGCCTTCTTTAAAGCACTTCTCTTCTTGTGTGCGGGTTCAGTGATTCATGCCTTGCATCACGAGCAGGACATGCGCCATATGGGTGGCTTGCGTAAAAAGTTGCCGGTTACTTTCATCACCATGTTAATTGGAACCATAGCCATTTCAGGATTACCTCCATTTTCGGGCTTCTTCTCTAAAGACGAGATTTTAGCGCATGTTTATCTGCACGATAAAGTGATGTGGGGAATTGCCGTATTTGGCGCATTTCTGACTGCATTTTATATGTTTAGGATGTTGTTTCTTACTTTCTATGGTAAATACCGCGGCACACACCATGCTGAAGAGAAAATATATGAATCACCGAAGTCAATGACTGTTCCTTTAATCGTTCTGGCTGTTTTATCTGCTATTGGCGGGCTGATCGGCGTTCCGGAAACACTGGGAGGAAGCCATTGGTTGTCGCACTGGTTAGCTCCGGTAATTAAACATGCAGCTGAATCACCTGATCATGCAACAGAATATGCATTAATGGGAGTTTCTGTTGTTGGCGTTTTAATTTCTATAGCGGTTGCCTACGGTAAATATGTTAAACGAAACCACATTCCTATACCAGACGAGGCTAAACGCCCGGCACTTGCCAGTTTGTCGTACCACAAGTTTTATTTTGATGAAATTTATGATGCGGTGATCAGGAGGCCTTTGGATGCGATCTCGGGCTTCTTCTATAAAATTGTTGACCGTAAAATTGTGGACGGTATCGTAAATGGCTTCGGATGGAGTACTTCAGAAGCCAGCAAGGGTTTGCGTTTGTTGCAGACCGGGAATGTCGGCTTTTATATTTTTATGATGGTGGTTGGAATCATCTCATTGTTATTGTATACTTATTTATCTCTATAAAAGATCGTTCAAGAAAAGATAATGGAACAACTTTTACTACTTCTTCTATTTTTACCATTGGTTGGCGCCTTGGTTACCGCATTTTCCGGAAATGCAGCAAAGCATGTTGCCCTGATATCGGCAATTGTTTCTTTAGCCCTGGCGTTGGTTATGGTATGTAATTTTATACCGGATGCGAGTACACAGTTTGTCGTAAACTGTCCCTGGATAAAAGATCTTGGCATCAGTTTCCATACAGGTGTAGATGGGATCAGCATGATCACGATACTGTTAACAAATGTATTAATGCCCCTGATCATTCTTTCCGCTTATCAGTATCAATATAAAAATGCAAATGCGTTCTTCGCGCTGATCTTGTTTATGCAAAGTGGTTTGCTGCTGGTGTTTACAGCAATGGACGCATTCCTGTTCTATATAGGATGGGAAGCCGCTCTGATCCCAATTTACTTTATCTGTGCAATATGGGGTGGTAAGGACCGCATCAGGGTAAACATGAAGTTTTTTGTTTATACCATAGCTGGATCGCTGTTTATGCTGTTGGGTATCATTTATCTTTATTTACAAAATCCTTCCAATAACTTCGATATTCAGGCATTTTACAATCTTAATTTAAATTCAAGCCAACAGGGATGGGTGTTCTGGTCGTTCTTCATCGCTTTCGCGATAAAAATGCCGGTATTTCCTTTTCATACCTGGCAACCAGATACTTATACGGAAGCTCCGGCTCCGGGGACCATGCTGCTTTCAGGTATCATGCTTAAGATGGGTATTTATGGGGTGATCAGATGGCTATTACCGGTTGTACCGGGAGCGGTTCAGGACTGGGGACAGCTTGCTATTATTCTGTCCATCATTGGTGTGGTTTATGCTTCGTTGATTGCCTTTACACAAAAGAATGCAAAACGATTGGTCGCCTATTCTTCCATTGGCCACGTTGGGTTAATATCGGCAGGTATCTTTGCCTTAAATGTGCAGGGGATGCAGGGTGCGATGATCCAGATGCTGAGCCACGGTATCAATGTGATAGGCTTATTTTTTGTGCTGGATATTATTGCAGGTCGCATGCAGACCAATAAGATTGCTGAGCTTGGAGGCATCGCAAAGCAAGCTCCCAAGCTGGCTATTGTGTTTCTGATCCTCGTTTTAGGAACTGTAGCTTTGCCGGGAACAAATGGCTTTATAGGCGAGTTCCTTTTGCTGATGGGCATATATCAGTATAATTTATGGGCCGCTGTATTTGCCGGGCTGACCATCATTTTTGGTGCGGTTTATATGTTCAGAATGTATCAGAACATTATGCTTGGCAAAACCAATGAGCTAACAATAGGCTTTACAGATATCAAAGGATCGGAGCGGGTGGTATTGTATGTGATCTGTGCGTTGGTCATCATCATGGGGGTTTATCCAAAGCCAATTTTAGAATTGTCAGAAGCTTCAGTACAACATTTAATAGAACAGGTCACACAAAAATTAACATCGGTAAACTAAGGAGATGAATATCATTATAACAATAACTGTTACCGCTTTAGTGGTGCTTTACGCAGGTTTGTTTAAGGCTAAAAAAGCATTATTACCTATTACCTTACTTGGTTTGCTTACTTCGCTGGCTTTTGTAGTTACAGGTTGGAACGCGGACCAGACCTATTACAATATGATGCAGATGGATAACTTTGCATTGGCTTTTACCGGTATTACGGTCCTTGGTACCTTGCTTATATTTTTGCTGACTCAAAACTATTTCGCTGCAAACAGTGAAAATATAGCGGAGTATTTTACACTGATCCTTTTTGCCCTTGCGGGGATCATAATTATGGTTTCCTATAAAAACATGTCTATGTTATTTATAGGTCTTGAGATCATGTCGGTGAGTTTATATATCCTTGCCGGAATACGGAAAAGTAATTTTGCTTCCAACGAGGCTTCGTTGAAATACTTCCTGATGGGGGCATTTTCTACAGGCTTCCTTTTGTTCGGTATTACGCTGATTTATGGTGCTACGGGATCGTTTGATCTTGAAGTGATCAATCAATATCTGGTTGCAAACTATAAGAGCGTTTCGCCGATGTTCTACCCGGGGATCGTATTGCTGATGATCGGACTGTGCTTTAAAATTGGTGCAGCTCCCTTTCATTTCTGGACCCCTGATGTATATGAGGGTGCGCCAACGCTGATCACAACGTTCATGTCGACCATAGTTAAAACCGCTGGTTTTGCGGCTTTTCTTCGCTTATTCGCAGATACTTTTGCGCCTTTACATGACTTCTGGATGCCACCGTTGATGGTGATCGTATGTTTAACTTTATTGATTGGAAATGTTACCGCCTTGTTCCAAAAGAACTTTAAAAGGATGCTGGCTTACTCGAGTATCTCGCATGCAGGGTATTTGCTGTTCTCGCTGATCACTCTGACGGCAAATTCATCGAACAATGTGCTGGTTTATGCCGCTGCCTATACTTTCGCAACGATCGTCGCTTTTGCTGTTTTAATTTTAGTGAAACAGAAAACCGGTAATGATCATTTTGACAGCTTTAATGGCCTGGCCAGCCGAAACCCCTTTACTGCACTGATGCTGACTATAGCAATGTTGTCGCTTGCCGGCATACCACTTACTGCAGGATTTATAGGGAAATACCTGATGTTTTTGAATGTCATGACTGAATACAAGATCTATCTGGTTTCCTTTGCTATTTTAAATGCATTGGTGGGGTTCTATTACTACTTTAAAGTGATCGTAGCGATGTATTTCAAGGAAGGCAATGAAACTGAGCTACAGATGCCTGTTCAGTATCAGTTTGTGCTTATTTTTTCAATTTTGATTACCGTGTTTTTAGGAGTATATCCCTCGGTAATTTTAAATTTGATATAGTGACATCTATAGATAATTATTTGTAGTTTTACGAATAATTGAAATATGCACGATTTCTGGAATTCATTACAGCACTTCATTGATCCCGAAAAATTACTTAAAGAAGGTGGTTTTTACGTTGTAATGTTTGTGATATTTGCCGAGACAGGTCTGTTTTTTGGCTTCTTCTTGCCTGGTGATTATCTCTTGTTCCTTGCCGGAATGTTCGTAGCTACAGGTAAACTGGATGTAAATATATATGTCCTGATTTTTGGCTTGTGTGTTTCTGCAGTTTCTGGCAATTTTGTAGGGTATTGGTTTGGCCGGAAAACAGGGCCCATGTTATACCATAGAAAGGAGTCTTTCTTCTTTAAACGGCGGTATTTGAAAGCTGCCGAAGAATATTACCATAAGCAGGGAGCTTTTGCATTGATCATGGGAAGATTCGTTCCCATTGTACGAACATTTGCACCGATTTTTGCAGGTGTTGTGAAGTTAGATTTCAAAAGATTTGCTTTATATAACATTACAGGTGCATTAATTTGGATAGCTTCCTTAACTTTGCTTGGTTATTTCCTGGGAAGAAGATTTGAAAAAGAAATTAACGATTATTTATTGTATATAATTATAGGTTTCATTGTGATTACTACGATCCCGTTAATTGTCACATTTGTGAGAAAGAAAGTAGTAAAGGACGACAATGAGGAATTAAACACTGAAAAACAAAAATGAGTAAAGACGACCATCATCCGTGGCACAATGTGTCTCCAGGCGACAACTTGCCAGAGATAGTGAATGCAATTATTGAGATTCCGAAAGGATCCAAAGCGAAATACGAAATTGATAAAGAATCAAATCTGATCAAATTAGACCGTGTCCTATTTTCATCGGTGATGTATCCGGCAAATTATGGATTTATCCCGCAAACTTATTGCGATGATAATGACCCGCTGGATATTTTAGTGTTATGCTCTGTGGATGTATATCCTATGACCATTATTGAAGCTAAGGTAATTGGTGTAATGCATATGGTAGACAATGGTGAGCAGGATGATAAGATCAT
>CAMLDJ010000332.1 GCA_946478755.1 uncultured Pedobacter sp.
CCGTTGATGAATTTAAAATTCCGGTCTTCTCCAAGTATTTCGGCACCTATGATGTCGCTAGGCATCAGATCCGGTGTAAACTGGATCCTGTTAAAGTTCAGGTCCAGCACATTCGCTACCGTTTGAACCAGTAAGGTTTTGGCCAGTCCGGGTACACCTACTAATAGACAATGTCCATTGCTAAAAATAGCGATCAGGACCGACTTGATGATTTCGTCCTGCCCGATAACAATTTTTCCTATCTCCGCTTTAATGCTTTTGTAGGATTGATGCAGGGCATCAACGGCTTTGATGTCATTGTCGAACTGCATATGCCCTTATTTTTTTGCAGATTTAGCAGACCAGATCTTTAGTTCGTCACAACTGTTATAATCGTCATCAATCCGGATATAAGTGTTTTCTCTTCTTTTCTCAAACCACTCACTTAAAACTTTATCGGTTTTTTCCTGCTGGGCTTTTTCTTTAAATTTAGCATAATCCTGCTCCAGGTTTCCTTTGTGAGGTGGGATCTTGGATTTTAAATAGAGGATCTTATATCCTTCTTTGCCACTTTGATCAGTAAAAAGACTAGGGGTTGATATCCCTCCCACCTTCATGGTATCTACGATCAGGAATACCTTAGGATCAAGCTTATCGGCCGGGATAAAGGTTGTTCTTGCGGTAACATTATCCGCATATAACAACATCCCCCCATTGTATTGAGACTCCTTATTGTCTGAGTATTGGGAAGCAGCGAAGGAGAAGGGCATTTTTTTGCTGACCAGGTTCTTGTAAATGGTATCTGCCTTAAGTTTAACACGATCCAGACTTGCAGGGGTAGTTTGTGGGCGGATGAGGATATGGCGGGCCTGAACCTGCTCCCCGCGACGTTCGATCACTTGTAAAATATGGAAGCCGTGCTCCGTCTCAAAAACCGGTGATAACTCTCCGGCCTTTAATTTAAACGCCTGTGCGGTAAACTCTTTCACCATCCTGGTGCGGTCGAAAAAACCGAGGTCACCACCATCAGGTGCGGATCCCGGATCTTCAGAATAGGATTTGGCAAGGAATGCAAAATCTTCCCCGCTTTTAATCCTTAATCGTAAAGCCTCAATTTTATCATGGTATCTTTGCTTCTCTGCCTTGGTTAGTTTGGGATACATCACAATTTCACCAATCTCGAATTCCGTCGGGATATCCGGCAAACTGTCTTTTTTATAGCCCTCAAAATATTTTTTAACTTCCAGAGGAGTAATGCTTACATCCTGGGTAATCTTCTGCTGCATTTTGTTTGAGATCAGTTGTTCTTTAATCTCTGGTCTGATCTCATCTTTATATTGCAGGACAGAGCGGTTTAAGAACTGCTCCAAACGTTCCTGTCCGCCAGCCCTCTGGATCTGGTAACGCATACGTTTTTCTACTTCTTCATCAATCTGCGATTCTTCTACCACTACAGAGTCGATCTCAGCCTGTTGTTTTAATAGCTTTTGTGCAAGCATCTGTTGCAGAATATAGCACTTCACTTTTGGGTCATCCGGGTTTCCGGAATTCAGAAACTGTGCATATTGCTGGTTTAAATCAGATAACAGAATAATATTGCTTCCCAATACCGCTACTACTTTATCTATGTTCTTCTTTTGTGCCTGGGTATTTAAAAACAAACAGATTAGTCCGCTTGCGATCACTAAAATTTTTTTCATTATATCTATATTCAATTGTATTCCTTTGCAAATTTAATATTCTCCGGGGTTAATGGCTGCTTTACTTACAATTTTGCCAGTTTCTTTACTTCTGTCTGGTTAATTTTTACCGTATGTTTTTTTCTCAGGGCGGTTATCCAGACCTGTTCCAGACTGTCCTGGTCATCCTTCGGTTTATTCCATATTTTTATTTCCGATACATTAAACATTAATGCAGCATCTTTATACTCGTCCATGGTCATTTTATACACCGGACTACCCTTTGCTATTCTGTTTTGTGCAGCCAGTGTTGTTTCATAATTTTTTATTTCAGAAAGATAGGCTGTGTCCTTATCGAGGGCCATCTCTTTAGCATCTAAAACTTTAAGTTTAAAGTTAATGTACTGGTTTAAATAAGCCTCCAGATCTTTAGCCGTGACACTTGCATTGTTCGCATGGTTCTTTTTATAAAACCACATGAATTCTTTATTGGTGATCGGCTTTCCATCAATGGTAGCTATATTTTGTGCAAACACACCGGTAAAAGAAATACATAAAATGATAATGCAATAAGCTTTTCTCACAAAAGTTATTTAGTATATATTTTTTAAGGCATAAAAGTAATAAATAAAGGCGCTATAATAAGATATTTAACTAATTTTAACAGAAAAAATATTCGAAGTAAAATTGTCATTAATGAATAGCCAATTAACCGTTGATGCCGCAGCCCTGCGTTTGTTTTTTACAGACGATATCTATCTGATCAACGATGCTGATCGTCAGCATGATACTTCTGCTGTTGTGCAGAATGCAATGGTCAGTATAACAGAAAATCTGATTACCGGATCTATGCCTGAGATACCTGAAATAAAGTCGCAGATTCCTTCTCTGGTTGCTGAGCCTGTTGCCTCGCTGGTTCAACAACCTGTAGCGTTTAAATTTTTAGGCAAAAACAAGCGCAATATTCTGATCCTTGTTAACGACGAAAATAATGAAGTAAGCGATGAGCCTGGGCGCGAGCTGCTGCGTAAAATTGTGAAGTCTGTAAACCTTAGCGCGAACGATTTTGCCTTGCTGAACTATGCCGGCTACAAAGGCACCGGGTTTAAACAGTTGCAGGAATACTTCTCCTGTACCTTGGTTTTTGCATTCGGGGTAACGCCAGCTGAACTTTCATTGCCCGCACATCCGGAACACGCCATCATATCGGAGGGGAATGTAAGAATGATCTTTTCTGCGGAATTGCGGGTACTTGAACAGCATGCTGCCGGGAAAAAAGCTTTATGGGGCAGTCTTCAAAGTCTTGGATTATAATATGAGAGCACTTGTATTTGCTACCAATAATCAGCACAAAACACAGGAGGTGCGTAACCTGCTTTTAAATGAATATAGCATATTAAATCTGAACGATATTGGCTGTACAACTGATATCCCGGAAACAGGTAGTACTTTTGCGGAAAACGCCACCCTGAAAAGTCGCTATGTTGCAGAAAACTATCATATGGATTGCTTTGCTGACGACAGCGGACTGGAAATAGAAGCCTTGAACCAGGAGCCTGGAATCTTTTCGGCCAGGTATTCAGGTGTCAGAGATGATGCGGAGAACCTGATGCTGGTGCTGAAGAAAATGGAGGGGCAGACCAACAGAAAAGCGCGCTTCAGAACAGTAATTTCTTTAATCCGCGGAGGGGAGAATTTCCTTTTTGAAGGAGTCATTAATCGGCTGATAAGAGCGGAGCCGACCGGTAAACAAGGATTTGGATATGACCCGATTTTTGAGCCTGAAGGTTATGATCAGACCTTTGCCGAAATGAGCATGGAGCAAAAAAACCAGATCAGTCACCGGGCACTGGCCATGAAAAAGCTCATTGCTTTTTTGAAGGAACGCTAGCAGGCTTAACCTGCTTAAGGCTGTCGGCAGCCTGAACAGCTGTGCTATCTTTCTGAACCGGGGCCAGGCCTTTAAGTGTATCTGTTGCCTTTGGATCGGTAACTGGCTTAGCCGGTGCCGCAGCACCATTCACAGCTTTTCCCGCAGGTGTTTTAGCCCCTTTGATATTTCTTGCTGCAGGCTGATTTGTCTTTTTTGCCGGAGGTTTAGCCTGGAGCCTTCCGGTGATCACTTCTTTCTTGGATCGCGGCCTAAGCTCGGGCTTCCAGATAAAACCGGTAAGAAAAACGTCTTCTTTTAATTCCGGGACAGGTGTCCTCACTCCCTCAGGTTCCTTGATGGTCACGATCCTGGCAATCTCTTTGTCCTTAAAAAGGATCTTTATCCGGCTACTTACCGTTTGGTTCATATCCGTGTATATCTTTTTCTCGTTCTGGTTGAAATAAATACTTTCCGCATTGCCGTCTACAAACATGTTTTGAAGCTGACCCTTCTCGAAAAAGGCTGTGATCAGTCGCCCTTTTATCTGGTTGAATTTCGCGGAATCTGCATTTACATTAACCAGGAATGCATTTTGCAGTACCTGTAAAGTCCTCAGCTTTTTATTTTTCAATTGGAGATAGATCGTATCGCCGGTTTGCTGAGATCCCTCCGCCCAAAGAATCGGGCTTCCGTACCAGCGAAGGGTGGAATCGGCACTGGTGTAAAATAAGGAATCGGCCTTTGCCTGCATACTGGCTTTGTGCACCCGCACATTGTGATAAGCCTTGATCACGCGCGTACGCACCGTGTCCTCAGGATTGAAAGGGATCGAGTCTTTAACAGTTGCCTTGATGTTAGCGCCGGCAGCTTTTCCTTTTACGAGACTATCGGCCCTCGCCTTAGTTGCAGGAGGGACTGTTTTCAATACTTTAGCTAAACTGTCTTTCCCTTTTTTTGCCAGGGTGTCCGCTTTTTTGAGGAGGAGAGTGTCCTTTAATAGGGGTATGCTTTTTTTATCAAGCAGCGTGCTGTCCTTTAGCAAACTATCTTTTCCCGCAGTTTTTTCATTGATTGCAGGCGGTTCCTTCCCACTTTCTTTTTTTGCCTTTTTCCTTTCCCGCCTGCTTTGTTTTTTTGGAACAGATTTTTCTTCTTTCACAGCAGCTTCTCTCACAGCAGCTTCTGGTTGCGGGGCAGCCACTTTCTTTTCCTTCTTTTCCTCCGCGGCTTCTGCTTCTCCAAGTTCATTGTCCTTTTTTATCACTGGCGAGGAGATCAGCGTCAACGTTTTTTTAAGAACCATCTGGGTTTCCAGCGTATCGGCCCCCATCCAAAGGCTATCTGGCTGGAGCTTGTTGTTCACTGTGATCGAATCTGCCGTACCCATCCCGATATACGGGTTTTTGGTTACAATCGTCTTTTCGTCTAGTTTATAGTAATAACCCAGCTGCCCGTACATTACGGTTTTATCGGTGGTATCTTTAAAGACAATGTTTCTTACCGCTTTACCATACCCTGCGATGCCGTCATAATACAGACTGTCACCTTTAAGGGATTTGGCTCCCATGGTGTACAGGTTTTTTTTTCCAAAGTAGGCATACTGTGTGCGGGTATTGTAAGCGCCGTTTTCCGTATACAGGTTATCATCTTTACCTTTTATATTGGTTGGGCCGTAAAAAAAAGCCCAGTTGCTTAGCGTATTATAGCGCAAAGTATCTGATTTAATGACACTTTCCGGTGTGACGACAACCACATCGTAACGAAAATAGGCATCGCGGCTGTTGGAAAAATAGTAACCGTTCTTGCTCGTTAGGGTAACATCCTTGCTTACAATTTTACCGCCTGTCACATAAGTTCCATATTTGGTGGCCATATTATAATCGAGGATGTTGGTGGTCAGTGTTGATTCCCGGTCTACCATTCGTACATTACTGGTTAAGTGGGCAATCTTCGTATTTCCATTGTAATTTAAACGATCTGAGTAAATGTTGATGGTGTCGCCCTGGTTAATATGTACGTTTTTAAATGCGTCGAAAACATTTTGGTCGACATAAAGAACGGCACTGTCACAGGTAAGTGTTGAATTTTCGTGTACAAAAACTGGCTTTTTCAAGTAAGTGATGTTCTTTTTAGCATCAACATTGGTGGACTCCCAATTTTTAACAAAGATCTTCGTTTTCTGTTGCGCAAGCACAGAGCCGTGGAATAACAATAGGATCAGGAAATAGCGTA
>CAMLDJ010000333.1 GCA_946478755.1 uncultured Pedobacter sp.
CGAACGGCTTCTTCATCTGTTCCGTACCCCAGCTTCCTTTCTATTTTGATATCCGTAAGGGAACCGTTCTTTTCAATGATGAAAGATAAAAAGACTTTACCTTGCACATTGTTCTCCTGGGCCATCGCAGGATATCTGATCGCATTAGCCAGGTATTTATAAAATTTATCCATTCCCCCGGGATAGGTGGGTTGTGCCTCAAGTGGCTCAAACTGGTCATACACCGTGCGGTCCTCTGCTGCAACAGCGCCCTGTGGTCCTTTCCCTGGCTGGTTTTCAATAACAATCACGCCATCCAGTTCGCCTGCCACATCTCTCTGTCCCGGCATGGCATCCAGCAGGTCTTTAATTTGTACGGGGTCAATATCGATCACCTGATCGTCTTGCACAACTACCGGAGGCCGAAACGCAACCTGGCTTTGCTTTGCCGGCGGCGGCTCTACCGCTGCTGGCGGCGGGGTTTCCGGATTCACAGGGGGCGGCGGCTGCACGCTTACTACCGTTGTCTGATCGGGTATCGCCTCAATGGTTGTTCCTCCTTTAATCAGGTGAATAATTTTCGGAGACAGGAACAACAGAATGAATAACGTTCCTGAGATAAAAAGTGCCTTAGTGGTGTTGGATGAACTTTGCCTGCGAAGCGCATAGGCGCCATAACTTTTGTTTTTCTGATCAAACACTACATCAAGCCATTCATTGCCAAATAAATCGATTTTTGAACCTAACATTACTTTAAGATTTAGAGTTAACATTATACCATTGTTTTAGCTTCAGAAACCAATGTCTGGCTTGATGCTTATTTATAGTTTGATGCTAACTCTTCGGGCTTTCCATAAGCCTGCTAAAGAAATATTAACTTTAAATCCGGGACATATAAATCTTGCCTCTGGACAGTAAGGCCTAGAAGAAGCAGGTATTATTAGGATCTCTTCCTTTAATAGGGAAACTGAATTTAAGCATAACTTCATGAGACCCTGATTGGGCCCTTGCCAATTCTGTATTCGCAAAATCGTAAGAGTAGCCCAGTTGAATTTGAGGCGTAATATATACAGATGCCATTGCGTCGAAAGAATCAGCAGAACGGTAAGAAGCGCCTACCCATAGCGTTTCTTTGATCAGTAAATTCGCGTTTAAATCAAATTGCATTGGAGCGCCATTCACGTATTTAATTAAGAAATTCGGTTTCAGTTTAAAATCATATCCAAGTGGCAGGAGTACTCCTGCCTGGAATAAATAAAATGGCTTATTATTATTCGCGTAGGTAGACTCCTTATTGTAAGATGTAAAATCCCTCTGGTAAAAATAAGGAGAGGATAAGCCCAGATAATAATTGTCAGAAAAAAGCATTACCCCGAACCCGAAATTTCCTCTTATGCTTTTGGCGTCGACAAATAAAGGATCATTAACAGATTCGGGGCTATAGGGATAATCGTCTGAATAACTTGATCTGAAGCTGCTTGCACCTCCGGTTATCCCTACGGCAAGAAAGGATTCCTCACCTACAGGCACCCTTTGGGAGATGCTAAGATATCCCCCGGTTTCTTTTAAAACCTCTCCTATCTGATCATTAATTAAAACCGCACCTATAAAGGTATTTGAAGTCTTGATGGGCGTATGAATAGATAAAGTTTGTGTTTTAGGAGCCCCTTTAAAACCAGCCCACTGCAAACGTGAAAGTGCGGTGACGGATAACATTTCATCAACACTTGCATAAGCCGGATTTATGGCCAGACCATTGAACATGTACTGTGTGTACATTGCCTGTTGCTGACTGTATCCAAAAAATGAACTGCATAAACAAATAAAAATTAAAATTATCTTTCTCATGCTCTACTCAATCGATTTAATTATTTATATAATCCAAACTATAATCCAGGACCACGCTAACGTTTAATAATAACAGAACCCCTATTCATTCTTGATGCGCCCGTACTGTCTTTTGTATAAATGATATAGAAGTAAACCCCATCTACCAGAACAGCGTTTTTATTCACCAGGAGCCCTGTATTTGCCACACCACCAAATGCTTTATCCCGGTTATTGTATCCTTTAATCTGAAAGACTTTATTTCCCCATCTGTTAAAGATCAGCACTTCATTATCCGGGTACCGCTCAATATTATGAATGATAAAGTTCTCGTTACCTATACCATCCCCGTTAGGTGAGGCTAAAGGATCCGGATTGATATCTCCATTTGCATTAGCATCGATTGCCCGATCCTCAGGATAGAAATCTTTTACAAGCACATCAGCGCCCTGCCCTGTATTGACAAAGTCAGTCGGACTGGCACTTTGAACGCGTACCTGTATAGTTTCATCACCTTCCTTCAGGAAATCCTTTATGCTGCTGACCGAGAATTTTTGTGTTGTGGTCAATTGTCCTGCAGGAATCATCATACTGATATAGTCACCTTCGAGGGTATAATCTTTCTCCAGCAATGCTGTACCCGTGTAATTCAGGATAATTTCCACATCCTGGTATAATGTTTCACCAATCTCGGCGGTAATGCTAAGTAGATCACCTTCTGTAATAGTTGCTGTCGACGGAGTAAGTTTAACCGTCACCTTTGGCTGAACATACAGGGTAACCTGGGCGGTACTGCACAAACCTGGTGCGTCACAAGCCCTATAAGTGAAATGATCAATACCCACAAAATCATGATCAGGCACATAAACAAAGGATCCGTCGGCAGGATTAAATGAAGTAATCTTTCCTTTTGCCGGGGAAGTTAATACGCTAAAATTCAAGTGATCTCCATCCAGGTCCGTATCATTTGCTTTCACTGTGGCATTAAGACTGCCGTCTTTCAAGACATAAAATACATCATCGCGCGCCACAGGTACATCATTTACCGCATTGATCACAATGCTTACTTTGGCCACATTCGACTCAATACCGGTATTGTCCTTTACTTTATAAGTAAATTCATCTTTTCCGTAGTAATCAAGGTTCGGCGTATAGGTAAATGTTCCGTCAGGATTGAACAGCAGCGCTCCATGAAGAGTGCTGTTCACAACAATTATACTTTCAGGGTTTACTGTTCCATCGACGTCAGTGTCGTTAGCTGTCACACCAAAAGTTACCGGTGTATCCTCGTCTGTCATGACGATATCATCTGAAGCTACTGGCTGAACATCATCGTTCAGTATCGTTCCAATACCTGGCCAGTCACTAATCTTTAAGGCGCCGCCAAATGTCTTAGACAAGCCACTCAGTACTACGCGGAAGTTTTCATCATCTTCAATATTGATGTCTCCATTAATCCAAACCGAAATGGTTTTCGTTTCCCCTTCAACCGTTCCATTGAAAACTAGTGTTCCATGAACAAAATTATAATCATAGTCAGTTAAGGTAGCGGTTCCATCTTCTGTGGTATAATCAACAGTGAAAGGAGCACCGGTTGCACCATTTAATTTCACCTCAAAAGTGATCAGGGTTCCGCCACTGTTTCCTTCTTTTATAGTCGGACTGCTAATCGTCAGCTGGCTAAAATCGTTGTCAAAAATGTTTAATACAGGCACAGGTGTATTGACCGTAATGCCATTGTAACGACTGTTAGTTACCGCTCCAGTGATCATCTGCAAGGTCTCGGTACCTTCCATAATGTCATCATCAATTACAGGAACAGGCAACGTAAGACTGTTCACTCCTGCTGGTATGATTATCGGAGTCGAGAACATCGCAATATAATCCTGATTTTTGAAGGCAGTACCTCCTGATATAAAAGGTATAATTGTTGGCGAGTCTGTTGTGATGCCTGGAGGTAAACTAAAGGTATAGCTTCCATTATAGAGTCCTTCCATCCCGTCCGTTGTCGTAATGGTGATCTTTTTATTCGCAGGAATATTATCGTCATCAAGGATCGTTCCCATAGCAGGCGATCCAATGAGACTTAAACGGCCACCAAAAGTATCCGACAGCGTTAACATCATGTTGAACGTTTCGTCACGTTCAATTTTCTGATCACCTTTAATCGTTACACTGATAGCATGGCGCTCTCCTGCTGTTCCGTTAAAGTTCAACGTTCCGTTAACGGCAGTATAATCGTTATCTACAACAGTAGCCGTTCCATCCTTTGTGTTGTACGAAACCATAAAACCATTAGGTGTACCTGTACTCAGGATCACGTTAAATGTAGCGGTAACTGTTCCGTTGTTTCCTTCCGTTACGACAGGATTGCTCACAGTTAATCCCACCTGATCATTATCCTTTATATTCGCAGTTACCGGCGTAGCCTGAACCGGCAATGTAAAATTGGCGCTGCCTGCAGCGGTTAAAGTGAGTGTCACCGTTTCTGTTGGTTCAATCACTTGATCGTCGGTCACCTCCACATCAATGAAAGCCTCGTTTGCACCAACTGGAATGGTAATAACTCCATTTAAAGCAGTGTAGTCCACGCCATTCCCGGCATTTCCGGAAATTGCATATTGAACTTCTATTGGCTCCGTACTGCTCAGGCCTGGATTCCGGAAGCTCACTTTAAAGCGGGCATTCGTTAAAGGCTCTTCACCATCAGCTACTTTGGTTAACACAATCTCGTTATTATCATTATCTATAATGCTGCCTGTTGCTTCCGGCGATGGGATGCTCAAAATGTCATTTAGATTAGAGACCGTTCCAAGCGTAACTGTAAAAGTTTCATTCTGTTCCATCTTCTGATCCCCTTTCACCTGGATGGTGATTGTTTGGGTTTCATTAGCTGTACCATTAAAATTCAGCACACCTACCCTTCCGATATAGTCCTCTCCATCAGTAGCTGTTCCATCAGCAGTTGCATAGTTTAGGGTAAACGGTTCTCCCGTCGCCTTATCCAGTTTTACGGTAAAGGTAAGGTCTTGCGTTCCACTGTCACCTTCAGTTACTGTTGCATTGCTTATGGTTAACTTAGCGCCATCATTATCTGTTATATTCACACTTTGCGGTGAATTGCTTACTGTAATTCCATAAGGAAGCCCGGCATTATTTGTAGTCAGGATTACTGTTTCCGTCCCTTCTACCACCTGATCGTCATTTACGTCCAGGTTCAGTTTTACACTTTTTGCATTAGCAGGAAGGATGATAGATCCTATCGCCGGACTGGCTGTATAATCATAGTCCGTTCCGGTACCCGATGCGGTTCCACTTAATCCGTAACTGATGATTACCGGAACGTCAGTGGTCATATCAGGATCGCTGAACCGGAAGGTGAAGCTGGCAGGACTAATACCTGGAGTACCATTTTCAGATCCATTCTCCGGAACAATTGTTATCGTTCCGGAATCATCGTTTTCTATTGTGACCGTAGTACTGGTTACAGGAATCGTTAAACGGTTGTTAAAGGTCTGGCTCAAATCACTCAAAACCAAACTGAAGAGCTCGTCTTGCTCAATCTTCTTGTCCCCATTTATTTTTATCGTAACAGGATATGATTCTCCGGCATTGCCGGCAAAGTGCAGGATGTCTGAATTTGAAATATAATCGTTATCCCCTGATTTTGCGGTACCATCGGCGGTAGTATATTTAACATCAAAGCTACCGCTTGTCTTTTTATCCAAAGTTACTGTAAAGGTTGCTGTAGCTGTACCAGTGTTAGTTTCCAGTAAAGTTACCGGCGCACTTAAAGTTAGTTTAGCTACATCATTGTCTTTAATCATTACCACCGGACGCGCTGCATTCAGCGTAATCCCGCTGTAAATACCGCTCACAGTACCATCTAGGGTTACCGTCTCATCGGCCTCTAC
>CAMLDJ010000334.1 GCA_946478755.1 uncultured Pedobacter sp.
AAAAATCTATGTGTGATTTATTAAAGAACTTTATGTAAACAAATATAAACGCTGAAGCCCTGATAAGAGAACAATAGTTGTTAACAAGCCGTCATTTTTATCAACAATAAAAAGAGAAACTTACCTAGTAATTACACCTGAAATTTGGTTTTTATTTCTTTTGATAACTGGAAAAATCAGAGAAATAATGTTAGTAAATTCTAAAAACTGACTATAATACTGTTATGGTAAAAACTAGTCTTCTTCGGGAAGATAACTGATCTCCAATTTGGCAACGCCTTTGCCGTAAAAACCTAGGGCTTTTGCTGCCGCCTCAGAAAGATCTATTTTGAATTTCCTGGAATGCGGGCCCCGGTCATTTACTTCCACCTCTACCGATTCCCCGTTTTCCGGATTCGTTACGGTAACTATGGTCCCAAAAGGCAGGGTCATATGCGCAGCAGTCATCTTTGTTCTCCGGTATCGTGCCCCGCTTGTCGTCTTTCGGCCTTCGAATTTTTTTGCGTAGTATGTTGCGTAAACCGTTTTTGAGATTAATTTAGAAGAGCGATTGGATGCGTATGCTGTTGAATGATCCGGGACAGAATTTAAGCCTGTTTCAGGCGCCATATCCTGGGAAAAACCCATAAAAGAAATCAGCATACCACATAACAATAAACAATACTTCATATTTACTATAGTTGGTGAACTGACAAACATAAGTAAACTAAATACTTAAAAACAAGAAATGCCCGACAAGTTATCGTCTGGCATTAAAAAGATATCCTATTTGAAGAAATTATTTCTTATCAGGCACAAAACTCATAGAAATAGAGTTGACACAATTACGCGTATTTTTTTCTGTGAAGCCTTCGCCTAAAAACACATGGCCTAAATGCGCCTTACAGTTTGCACATACAATCTCTGTACGCATGCCATCCCTATCAGGTATTCTTTCCACAGCACCTTTAATTTCATCATCAAAGCTCGGCCATCCGCAATGCGATTCAAATTTAGATTCAGACCGATACAAGGGTGTATTACAGCGTCTGCAGACATAAGTACCCTTCTCCTTATTATTCAACAACTTTCCGGTGCCGGGATACTCAGTACCCTTACGTACGATTATATCCTCTTCTTCTTTGGTTAATTTATTCCATTCCATATTCCTGGTCACTTTTTTTGTATCCTCTTTTTTTGGTTGCTGAGCGCAGGCTGCGAGGTTAAATAAGATTAACAGTCCTGCGAGCGCACATATTTTATTGATCAAGGTAATCATCCCAGTAGCATTTATTTATACAATATACGTCCTAAAAGTGGTTTTGGTTTATAAAACATAAAAAATGAGCATCATTATATTGTAATAAAGCAGCAAAAGATCTGATAACAAAAAAAGCTCCGATGAAATTGATCACCGGAGCCCTTAATTTATACAAGAAGATCTTATTCGAATCTATTATTTTTTTAATAAGCCGGCCATTGCCGCGCCGATCTCCGCAGGGCTTTCCACAACACGGATTCCGCATTCAGCCATAATCTTCATTTTTGCCGCAGCAGTATCGTCAGCACCGCCAACAATCGCACCGGCATGCCCCATCCTACGTCCGGCAGGAGCAGTTTGTCCGGCTATAAAGCCTACTACAGGCTTTGTGCCATTTTCTTTAATCCAGCGTGCAGCTTCAGCTTCCATGCCACCACCAATTTCACCAATCATAATGATACCTTCGGTTTCAGGATCGTTCATCAGCAATTCAACCGCTTCTTTCGTAGTTGTACCAATGATCGGGTCACCACCGATACCAATGGCAGTCGTGATCCCCAGTCCGGCTTTCACAACCTGATCTACCGCCTCATAAGTTAAAGTACCAGATTTAGATACCACCCCTACTGTGCCTTTTTTAAAGATAAAGCCTGGCATGATACCAATTTTAGCTTCATCAGCAGTAATCACACCCGGACAGTTAGGACCGATCAAGCGGCAATCCCTGTCAGAAATATATTCTTTAACCTGAATCATATCCTTTGTAGGGATTCCTTCAGTAATACAGACAATAACTTTAATTCCTGCTTCGGCAGCTTCCATGATGGCATCTGCTGCAAACGCCGGTGGAACAAAAATGATAGATACATTTGCGCCAGCCTTATCAACCGCATCTTTTACAGTATTAAAAACCGGTTTGTCTAAATGAGTTTGACCGCCTTTGCCAGGTGTTACCCCACCAACGACGTTCGTTCCGTACTCTATCATTTGAGAAGCGTGATAAGTACCCTCATTTCCAGTAAAACCCTGAACAATAACTTTTGAATCTTTATTTACTAAAACACTCATGTATCTTTATTTTTTTTTGTGCAAAGCTAAGCTAATTGAGATGTAATGTCAAATGCAATAGAAACTTTATTACATTTATTCCAGGTCTTGGTTTTGAATTGTTTTTTCTACCCTCATATCGGGCACAAACCAAACCACTGCCACCAGAACATACCCAAAAATACCCAGCCAGGGGCTTAAAAAGCTACCTGCAATACTCAAAACATAAATACCCGTTGAAATTTTTCCTTTAATATCAGCGCCATAAGCTTTCGCCAGGCCAGAATTCGCTCCATGTAGTGTCACAAGTGCTCTTTCGAGGATAAAGTAAGCGATGGAAGTCATCAATGCCACCAGACCATAAATAATTACCGGCCAGGCCTGGAAATGGTTCTCCCCCATCCACGCAGTGGCAAAAGGAAACAGCGAAAGCCAGAAGAGCAGATGTAGATTTGTCCATAGTACTTTTCCGTTCACTTTTTTTACCAATTGCATCATATGGTGATGGTTGTTCCAGTATATAGCTACATAAATGAAGCTGAGCACATAACTCATAAATACAGGTACCAGGGGAATTAAGTCGACCAATGCAGCTCCGTGAGGAACCTTTAATTCCAACACCATGATCGTAATGATGATGGCCAGTACACCATCGCTAAAAGCCTCTAATCTGTTTTTATTCATAAATTATTTACCGCAACCAGTTTGACAAAGGAATAAATTTTACCGGATTTTATGCCCAAGACAAAGGTAATTTTATTTTATATATTTGGCCATGATGCCTGTGTTCATCAAAACCTGCTTACATGGAACCACTAAAGATCTATTTTAAAATATTAAAATCCGGGAACGGAAAGCTGTTAAAAAACAGAGATGAAGTCAACAACCTTATTGTGGATGTGATCAACAGAAATCCGAGTCAGCCTGCAGCAGGTTTACGGGAACTGGCCATCCATGAGCTGTCCAACACCGCTGCCGGACAGCAAGTCCTGCGGTCGAACAGTAGTTTCTTTATCAGGGAAGCAACAGACATCGAGGTGGTCATTTCCTTTTTGCCGGAAGAAAAATCAATACAAGAGCAGTTTTACACCCAGTGGAGATATGTTCAGCACTCTTTACCTTACCGGTTGGTGCAATATCTGGATGAGCACAAAGTTGTAGTATACAGTGAAAAGACAAGAGTTCTGCATACCATTAAACTAAGCAAAGACATGACCGTTGTAGTGCATGAAGATTAAAACTGGATTTCACTGAACCATTTCTTATAAATGTTCTGATAGGTCCCATTTTCTTTAAGCGCGGTCAGCGCATCGTTAAACTGCTTTTTGAGTTGCATATCGCCCTTTTTCATCGCTATCGCATAAGACGAATCGGTCTTAGGCAGAAACATTCCTATCTTCAGCTTTTTATTCTTTTGCAGGAAACCACCCGCTATAGGGGAATCATCAACCAGGAGATCTATTTTTCCGGCCTGTAGCTTTCTGTATAATTCCTTATTGGTTACCGCATAGACAATATTATTGGCGGGGAACGCTGCACGGACGTATCTTTCAGCTTCCGTAGCTTCCCTTACGCCTATGGTTTTGTTTTTAAAATGGTGTAAACCGCTTAATGAATCTTCCCTGGCTACTACCGCACATAGCCTGAAATAAAGATAAGGATTACTAAATTCAAGAATATGCTGACGGGAGGAGGTGACGGTGACCGCAGAGCAGATAATATCCAACTCGCCTTTAAATAGCTTTTCCAGGATCGTCGACCATAGGGAAACTTCATATTGGATTTCTAAATTGAGTTGAGCTGTCATGGCCTGGAGTAAATCGACCTCAAATCCTTCAAAATTGTCAGCGTTATAATCTGAGTGCATCGGAAATGGTGCTGCAGAATCCAAACCGACTTTTAATATCTTCTTGTTGGTCATACAATAAGGTTTAAACTCCCTGTCTCATTAAAATAAGCGCGATTACAGCCGGGATCTCTACAAATAACAACAAAAAAAATCAAATAGCACCGTAATTAAACCAGTTTTACCCACAAAAATCCATGAGGAGACCAAACTTTCCCCTGCATCATTAAAAAAGACAAAAAAAGTCAACATTCGACAGGTGTTTTTTTTTGCTAAAAAGCCGGATAAAGACAAATGATCTACAGCTTGGGAAAGAACATCCTAAACTATTTCTTGACTCATTTGTTTGGTTGCCAACGAGGTAAAATTCCTTCAAAGGGCAAAAAAAATCAGTTCTGGCGCTGCCTTCGTATCATTTCTGATATCGAATAAGAAAAATAAACCAAATGTCGTTTAGATTGTTTAGGCATCATTACGATACGAATAAAAATAAAACGAAATAAAATTAACCAGACAAATATTTAAACTAATATATTTACATCAAAAAACGCCAAATATGAATTATCCATATGAAAACCTTTCGCCTGATGCGCTCCCAGGCGAGCTATGGGCACCTATTCCAAAACTGGATGCGCCGTATGAGGTTTCAAATCTAGGGAGGGTACGCAGATTGGAGAAAAACTCCATTGATAAAAAAGGCATAACAAGGCACAAGCCATGCATGATCATTAAAACTATAATTTCTGAAAGCCAGAATTTGCAAACCGGTGATACGGCTAAATATGCCGGCATTACTTTGTCATCAGCGAATAAAAGACATTATCTGAGTATCGCACGGTTGGTTTATTACTGCTTTGTAGAAGAGTTTGACCTCTCAAACAAACAGCTTCTGGTGTTCCCCAGGGACGGCGACAACCTAAATCTGCGTGCAGAAAATTTGCTATTGGGCACCCCAAAAGACAAAGCAGCACGGATGATGGCTTCGGGAAGAAGAAGAACTTTTTTTCCTGAATTCAGTGAAGAATCAAAGCAAAAAAGCCGTGAAAAAATAACAGCTACCAAAAAGGCAAAGGGTACGTATAATGTCAGCCGCTATTCCTTAACCGGTCAGTTGCTGGAAACTTATTCGAATGCGAGGATTGCTGCAGAAGCAATGAATACAGCACAGGGTTACATCTCCATTGCCGCCCGGGATACCGGTAAAGTTGTCACAGCCTGTGGGTACCTTTGGAGACGTGGCAGTGAACCTGAACTGGACCTCAAACCCATTCTGAAAGAAAGGTGGTATGGCCATTCCTACATGGCCGGCGCTGCCACCAACCCCGATCCGGCCGTGTTCGCCTATGCCGCCGGGCAGGTGAAGGAGATGCTTGAGATCACCCATGATCTCGGCGGGTCGAACTACGTGCTGTGGGGCGGCCGCGAAGGCTACGAGACGCTGCTCAACACCCGCATCAAGGAAGAGCAGGATCACGCCGCGCGCTTCCTCGGCCTCGTCATCGAGCACGCCAAGAAGATCGGCTTCAAGGGCCAGATCCTGATCGAACCCAAGCCGCAGGAGCCGACCAAGCACCAGTACGACTA
>CAMLDJ010000335.1 GCA_946478755.1 uncultured Pedobacter sp.
CCATGGTTCTGGGAAGTTACTTCGCAGTGGTTTTTAATGATGTTTTTTACCGGATGGTTTAATCCCCTGTGGCCATTAAACATTTTCATGGTTCCGATATTATTGGCTTCTGCCAGCAATTGGTGTCCCAGACAGATACCAAACATTGGTTTCTCTGCAGCCAAAACTTTTTTAACTGTTTCTATGGCATAAGGCATGGCAGAAGGATCGCCGGGGCCATTGGAAATGAAATAACCATCGGCGCCCCATTTATCCATTTCTTCGAAACTCGTTTTTGCCGGAAAAACCTGTATGTACGCATTCCTGCCGTCAAAATTGCGGAGGATATTCTTTTTGATGCCAAGATCCAGCGCTGCAATCTTGTACGTTGCATCTGGTGAGCCGTAGAAATAAGGTGTTTTAGTGCAGACCTGCGAAGACAATTCCAAACCGTCCATTGAAGGAACCTGAGCTAATTTATCCTTTAGTTCGTCCAGGTCTGTGATCTCTGAAGAAATGATGGCATTCATCGCACCTTTATGCCTGATGTGACGAACCAGTGCCCGGGTATCGATATCTGAAATGCCGACGATGTTTTCATTCTGAAAATAATCCTGGATGGATTCAGAAGCTTCTTTCCTACTAAAACCAATGTTGTAATTTTTACAAACCAGACCAGCTATTTTGATGCTTTCAGATTCAGTTTCGTCCCTGTGTATCCCGTAATTCCCGATATGAGCGTTAGTGGTTACCATGATCTGACCAAAATAAGAGGGGTCAGTAAAAATTTCCTGATACCCTGTCATGCCAGTGTTAAAACAGATCTCGCCTGTAGTGGTACCTATTTTTCCGGCAGCTTTACCATAATATACGGTGCCATCGGCAAGTAGCAGGATAGCTGGTAACTTGGTGTAGTTAGTCATTGTATGTATAATGAGAAATAATTAGTGTAAAAAAAGAGAAAAATGAAAGTCTGACTTCGGTTTTGATGCCGTTTATGTTTTTAACAAATGTGCTGTTAATTAACCCCTTCATTTCAGGGTACAAAGATAAGAGTTTGCCGGGTTTTATTCAAGATTTTTTTTGAGTTTGTAAAATGAAGAATGTCACAAAAAGAATAAAAACTCTTTATTTCAATTGTAAAACCTAATTTTGCTTTTAACTAAACGTAAAAGCATGTCGGTAAACAAGGAATTTAAACGAATCACTACCCATATATTACAGGAAATGAAACAGCGTGGAGAGAAGATATCTATGCTGACTGCATATGATTATTCTATGGCCACTATCCTGGATGACGCAGGTCTGGATGTATTATTAGTGGGGGATTCGGCTTCCAATGTAATGGCTGGCCATGAAACCACGCTTCCCATTACGCTCGATCAGATGATCTATCATGCCCAGGGCGTAGTTAGAGGTGCAGCCCGTGCTTTTGTTGTGGTTGACCTGCCTTTTGGGTCCTACCAGGGAAATTCTAAGGAAGCCCTGAATTCAGCTATCCGTATTATGAAGGAATCCGGAGCCCATGGTGTAAAGCTGGAGGGCGGTGCCGAGGTTGCAGATTCTATTCAACGCATCATTACCGCAGGTATTCCGGTAATGGGACATCTCGGCTTAACGCCTCAATCGATATATAAATTTGGTACTTATACCGTTAGGGCCAAAGGAGAGGAAGAGGCAGACAAACTGAAAAGTGATGCGCTTGCTTTACAGGATGCCGGCTGTTTTGGTATCGTATTGGAAAAAATTCCCGCCAAACTGGGAAAGGAGGTTTCACAGAACCTGCATATTCCAACAATAGGTATCGGTGCAGGGCCTGATTGTGACGGGCAGGTATTGGTGGTAAATGATATGATCGGTTTAACGAAAGGGTTTAAACCACGTTTTCTGCGCCAGTACCTGGATTTATATGAAGGTATTAAAGGCGCTGCCGAGTCTTATATCAGGGACGTGAAAGGGAAGGATTTTCCAAATGAAAAGGAACAGTATTAATGCCGGTAACTGATAAAGATGTACTTTACGAAGACAACCACCTCATTGCCGTCATGAAACGTGCAGGAGATATTGTACAAATTGACGAAACAGGTGATGAGCCACTGGACGAGCAGGTAAAAAAATACCTGGCGTTGAAATATAATAAGCCCAATAGTGCTTTCTTAGGCGTGGTACACCGGCTGGACAGGCCAGTGAGCGGAGTAATCCTGTTTGCCAAGACCAGCAAGGCCCTGGAACGGGTGAATGCGATGTTTAAAAACCGGGAGGTTAAAAAGACTTATTGGGCAGTGGTACGTAATAAACCGTCAAAGCCATCAGGAACGCTCGTTCACTGGCTAATTAAAAATCCACAGAAAAATGTGGTTACACCTTATAACACCGAGGTGCCCGGCAGTCAGCGGTCGGAATTGAGCTATAGATTGATCGGCGAATTAAATGGCTATTATCTGATCGAAGTAGATCCATTAACCGGACGGTCCCATCAGATCAGGGTACAGCTGTCTACCATGGGCTGCCCGATTGTGGGCGATAACAAATACGGTTATCCGCGTGGAAGCCGTAAAGGCAGCATCTGTTTACATGCGCGCCGGCTGCAATTTATTCATCCTGTTAAGAAAGAGCCGGTCAATGTATTTGCTAAATTGCCAGTGGATGGCTTCTGGGAGAAGTTTGAGGGATTTTAGAATTTTTTCGAGGATTCAAAACTAAGGTAAATGACACAACATACCTGCTGATTTGAACGACATGACTTTGTTTTTGATTCATCGTTATGATTAGTTTTAAAAAAGCAGTTTTATATGTGTAAAAAATCCATCCTAACCGGTTTCGTTTTCCTCAGTATCGTCATTCTCGCCGGATATAAACCGGAAAAGAGCAATGTGTTAAAGGCCAAGACCTCAAGACCAAATATCATTTTAATTCTGGGTGATGATATGGGCTATTCGGATATTGGCTGTTATGGGAGTGAAATAAAAACACCCCATCTCGATGAGCTTGCTAAAGGCGGGCTTCGATATACACAGTTTTATAATAGTGCTCGTTGCTGTCCTTCAAGGGCATCATTGTTAACTGGTCTGTATCCCCATCAGGCAGGAATTGGCTGGATGACTGGTCGCGATGAGTTTTTACCCGGTTATAAGGGAGAGTTAAATACACAATGCATTACTATCGCAGAGCTCTTAAAAACCGCTGGTTACGAAACTTATATGACCGGTAAATGGCATGTTGCTAATAAAACTGCTTTGAGCATGTGTGACGGCCCTATATCTCTGCTATGCTCAAAAAAATGCCAAGATGTTTGAGAACTAAGCGCATAATGCAGAATTTTCTAGCTATTCTGATATGTAATTTTATTTCAATAAACCAAATGTAAACCATTCTCTGAGCACCGCCCTATGCGGGTTTAGAATATTATGTTATAGATATGTGCATTTTTCGATGTGTTAACACGAAGGGCCCTGGTTTTATCTGAAGCTGGCTGGCTTGAATAGCGCTCTTCCGATTGTTTTTAAACAGAATTGAATCCTAAACTAAACAAATTATGACGTTGTGCTTTGCAAGCCTTAATCTGATTAAAAAAGGCAATGATGCTTTATCGATCAAAGCGTTGCTAATTAAATTAACCAACCATGATCATCGTTCTTTTCACGAACTTTATGATCAGTTTAGCACACCGTTATACGCGAACATCTTAAGAATGGTGAAGGACAGGGAGCTCGCACAGGAAATTTTGCAGGATGTATTTGTGAAGGTATGGGAAAAGCGGGGACTTATTGATCCCGAGAAACCTTTTACCGCTTATTTGTTCAGGATTGCCAGAAACTTGGTTTATGATCACTTCCGGAAACTGGCCCTGGAAAAGAAGCTGGGATCACATCTGCTTGCGAACGGCAAAGATGCCTATAGCCATATTGAAGAAGAACTTATTTTTAAAGAAAGCAACCAACTATTTTTGGAAGCCGTAAATAAGCTTTCCCCACAGCGAAAACAGGTGTTTACTTTATGTAAGCTGGAGGGTAAGAGCTACTGTGAGGTGGGTAACCTGCTTCATATTTCCACCTCAACGGTAAGCGACCATCTGTTGAAATCAAACAAATTCATTAAGGCTCAGATGCTGATTTCAGATTCGGTATCCTTTATACTTATGGGGTTCATCTTGAAGTATTGCCTGGCCTTTGATGTCATCTGCTTTATGTAGTTGCGACCCCTTAATGCGCCTAAAATTCTGTGCAGGTTAAGGCCTGAAAAAATAAAAAGAAAAAATAACATTTAGAGCAGGGACTTTTCCGCGTCGGACCGTATTACCTATAAAGGATATGTTTTGATTGCTTATCAGCACCATTGCTTTCTAAAACATCGCCTTAAAAAGAAAATATATATTAAATGAACAACCGGGAAGAACTCATCATATTATTTAAGCGTTACCTGGCAGATGAATGTTCGGAAGAGGAAGCGGAGGCTTTCCTGGAATTGCTGAGATCCGGCGGGTATGAAGCCTTCCTGAGAGATTTGATTGATATGGAATTAAAACAGGACATCGATCCGCAGTTTAAAGACCAGCCACAGGTTAAGGAAGTGTTAAGAAGCACGAAGCAGCAGATCGTCCGGCAGATCCGCGGGCAAAACGATCGGCAATATCCCACTAAAAACAGGTTGTGGTTTAAAATCGCAGCTGTACTTCTATTGTTTGCAGGAGCCCTATTCTTTAAAATACATATAGAGAAACAAAACCTTGCGGCAGACGTAGCGCCTGGAGGTAATAAAGCTGTGCTGACATTGGCCGATGGGTCGAAAATTATTTTAGATCAGGCGGGTAAGGGTAATCTGGCGCAGCAGGCCGGCGTTCAGATTGTAAAGACCGCAAATGGGCGGCTGGTGTATACCATCAGGAAAACTGCGCATTCAAACAGGGCTACCATGGGCAATTTAACCAATACCATATCAACACCAAGAGGTGGACAGTATCAGGTAAATTTACCTGACGGAACAAGAGTCTGGCTCAATGCAGCATCTTCTTTAAAATTCCCCTTGAATTTTGCCGGGTTAAAAGAACGGAAGGTTGAGTTAAAAGGAGAAGCTTACTTTGAGGTAGAAAAGGATGCTTCAAAGCCTTTTATCGTACAATCCGACCAACAGACTGTACAGGTATTAGGTACTCATTTTAATATCAATTCTTACGAGGACGAGTCAGAGACCAAAACTACACTGTTGGAAGGCGCCGTGAAAGTCACTGCTATGCGGGCGAAAAAGCCAGCACAGGCTTTCTTAAAACCAGGTCAGCAGGCCCGGATTAATTCGGCCTCCACTCATGTTAATGTTATTCGAGTAGACCCTATGGTGGAAATCGCCTGGAAGAACGGACAGTTTTTCTTTGAAAATGAATCTATTGAGAATATTATGAAACAGATTTCCCGCTGGTATGATGTAGAAGTGATCTACGAAGATGACCTGGCAGGGAAAACTGTTTGGGGTTCTGTAACACGCTATACGAATGTATCAAAGGTTTTGTCAATACTGGAATTAACCGGAGGAATCCATTTTAAAGTAGAAGGAAGGAGGATCATTGTGCACAAATAATTTTACTTAAATGCGGTAAATACCGTGACTCCGATTGCCCTCGGAGCCACGGATAATATCAGGTCTTTGCTAAAAAAGTCTTTACAATTAACAGTTATAACCAATAAACCCAACAACCAAATGTATGAATTTTTACGATCTATTTAGGTCTG
>CAMLDJ010000336.1 GCA_946478755.1 uncultured Pedobacter sp.
ATCTTTAGCAAAAACAATGGAGGTAAAGTTTACGGTATCCGGTCCGCCGATAGGTGGTGCCAAATCCGGTATAAACTTTGACCCTGCTGATCCAAGAAAGAAAGAAGTGCTGGAGCGCTGGTACAAAGCTGTAATGCCCTTGTTAAAGAACTATTATGGTACCGGCGGAGATTTAAATATCGACGAGATCCATGAAGTGATCCCTATCACAGAGAATTATGGGTTGTGGCATCCGCAGGAAGGCGTGATCAGCGGACATTATCAGGCAAGGGAGAATGAGCGTATCCATCAGATTGGTCAGTTACGCTATGGCGTGTCCAAAGTTCTGGAAGATTTGAACTACACTCCTGATATCAAAAGAAAGTATAAGGTGGCCGACATGATCACCGGATATGGTGTGGCAGAATCAATTGCTCATTTTTATGGCATCTGGGGCGGCGAATTATCGGGCAAAAGAGCTGTTATTCAGGGGTGGGGTAATGTAGCCGCCGCTGCGGGATATTACCTTGCGCAAAATGGTGTAAAAATCGTCGGTATTATTGACCGCGTTGGCGGATTGATCAGGGAGGAAGGGTTTACTAAGGAGGAGATCATTCAGCTGTTCAACAACAGGACAGGAAATACGCTTGTTTCGCCGGATCTTATTTCCTTCGAAGCCGCCAGTAAACAGATCTGGAATGTAGGGGCAGAGATCTTTGTGCCTGCGGCGGCTTCAAGGCTTGTTCAGCAGGCAGAGGTGGATCAGTTGATAGCCGGAGGACTTGAGGTGATTGCCTGCGGTGCAAACGTTCCCTTTGCTGATAAGGAAATCTTCTTTGGAAGCATCATGGAGCACGTTGATGATCACGTAGCTGTAATTCCTGATTTCATCTCGAACTGCGGCATGGCGAGGGTCTTTGCTTATCTGATGCAAAGGAATATAGAAATGAGTGATGATGCCATATTTACAGATGCATCACAGGTAATTTATAAAGCAATGAAAGCACTGCATGAAGAATCTGCCGAACGCAGGCATCTTTCTAAAACTGCGTTTGAAATTGCACTAAAACAATTAGTTTAGCAATCATATGGACAATCAATTTTTTGAACAGGTTTTCTGGGGAAACACCATCAGGCAATATGGCGTTTTTGTAGCGGTTATTTTACTTGGTTTGTTGTTTAAAAGATTGGTGTCCAGGGCGCTCAGCCTTGGTCTGTTTAAAGTTTTTAGAAGGTTCGCCGAGGCAGTAAAAGGAGAGACGTTTGTCGCCTTACTAATCAGGCCGATAGAATCTTTTATCTCTTTTTTTACCCTATATATTGCTGTCAATAATTTGAGCCATCCGCTAAATATCGTACTTTGGCACAGGTCTAAAACCAAGATGGGGATCACCATCGGCGATTGCCTGGATAAAATTTTCCTCTTCCTCATTATTCTGTCTGTTTTCTGGATCATATTGAGAATTATTGATTTCATCGCGTTTGTATTGAAACACAAGGCTGCCCTGACAAATAGCCGGACGGATGAGCAGTTGGTGCCGTTTTTAAAGGAACTGACCAAAACACTCATCTGTTTTATGGGTTTTTTTGTGTTGCTGGGCTTTGTTTTCGAGATCAACGTGCTTACCCTGATCACCGGCTTGGGAATTGGTGGTATTGCGATTGCATTGGCGGCCAAGGAAAGCCTGGAGAACCTGATCGGATCGTTTACCATATTCCTGGACAAACCTTTTACCGTTGGTGATGTCGTCAAGGTAGACGGGATAGAGGGGACAATCGAGAAGGTCGGCTTTAGAAGTACCTGGCTGATCAGCCCGGATAAAACCACTATTGTTATTCCCAACAGGGCGATGATTGACGGAGTATTAGAGAATGTGACCTTACGGAACTACAGAAGGGTGAACTTCTTTATAGGGATTGTTTATGAAACGGATCCAGCGGATATTAAAAGCATTCTTGACGCAATTGGGGCCTTTCTGACGGAACATCCCGATACAAAGGATGGTTATGCTACCTTTGATAATTTTGGCGACTCTGCCTTAAATATCCAGGTGGTTTACCTGGTAAAGGATATGGAGCACGACAAATATGTAAAGGTAAAGGAAGAAATTAATTTTAAACTGATGGAGATCGTTAAGCAATACCGGTCCGGCTTCGCTTATCCAACGCAAAGGTCTATCGTGGACGAGGTTCGGCGGTAAAAATTTACATAAGCAAAAAGGCCCGGATTTTAATTTTCCGGGCCTTTTTTATAGCATCTTTGTCGCAGTTTAGGAAAGCTCTGCCAGTACCGTAATCCCTCCTTTTACAACCTGGTTAAGTTCCAGGTTTACTTTGGTGCCCAAAGGCAGGAAAATATCAACCCTGGAGCCGAACTTAATAAAGCCAAACTCTTTTGCCTGTTCCACCTGATCACCTTCTTTTACATACCATACAATCCTTCTTGCCAGAGCGCCTGCAATCTGTCTGAACAACACAGGCGTGCCATTTTTATGTTCTACTACTACCGTTGTTCTTTCGTTTTCCGTCGAAGATTTAGGGTTCCATGCGGCTAAATATTTACCGGGATGATATTTAAAGAATTTAACCACGCCGGAAATCGGGTTTCGGTTGATGTGCACGTTTACGGGCGACATGAATATGGATACCTGTAGCCTTTTATCTTTAAAATATTCCCCTTCTTCCGTTTCCTCTATGACCACTACTTTTCCGTCTGCCGGGCAAATGACCAGATTATCTCCGTTTGTAAACAGGCGGGAAGGATTTCTGAAGAACTGTAAAACAATAATAAACAGTGCAAACGAGAAAATGTAGATCAGCCACCTCAACCAGGTTATATCTGCATACCGATAATCAATAAAAGCATTCAGAATAAAGATGAAAAGTACGGATAATGCGATGGTGGTGTAACCTTCTTTGTGTATGGTCATTGATATAGATTGTATATTTTTCACAAAATTGTGAAAAAAAAATTACATTTAAGGTAAAGGCTTAGGAACAGTTTTTTCGCGGTAAATATCCTTCAGGTTTCTGCCGAGGCCATTGTAATCCAGACCATACCCGACAACAAAGTCGTTGGCAATCTCGAAGCCCACATATTCAAGCTCATCAATAGGACTTTTTAAGGCTGTTGGCTTGAACAATAAGGTACAAACCGTAACTGAGGCCGGGACCTGTTTATGCACTTCAGTCAGCACATAATTAAGGGTTAGTCCTGAATCAACAATGTCCTCCACAATGATGACATCCCGGTTGTGCAGGTGCTCGGGCAACCCGAACGCTTCTTTTATATCCCCAGTGCTCTCTGCACCATTATAAGAGGAAACCCTTATAAATCCGATTTCACATGGAATTTCAATCTCGCGCAGCAGGTCGGCCATGAATAGAAAACTGCCATTTAAAACACCAATAAACACAGGGCAGCGCTTTTCATAATCCACATTGATCTGGATGCCGATTAGCCGGGTGCGTTTGCTGATGTTATCGTTCTCTAACAGAATTTCAAACGTTTTGTCTTCTATCTGGATCTTGTTCATGTGGTCATGTTGTTAGAGCTGTTTTGCTTTTTCCAGTTCTTTTTCTTTTTTTCGTTGTTCCCGCCGCTCCTGTCTTAATTCTTTTTTAGTTTTGATGGTGTCTGTCTTTATGATCGGCGCGGCAATGGTGTCTTTCTTTTTCCGGCCAAATAGGCGATCGAATAAGTTTTTAGAAGCATCCTGCGTCTCGATAGCTGGCAGCGGGTCATCGTTATCAAAGGCATTTGTATCCACTTTGGCAGAGTCCGGCAGCAGGTATTTCCTTAAGCCCTCGCGCAGCTGCACATTGTAAAAGCCGTATCCATTGCTATCTACAGGTGTCAGGCCTCTGCCAGCCATGATCTTTCCAATGAATTTAAAATAAGGATGAAGGTAGTCTTTAAGGGTTCCATCGTCTTTAAACTTATACAAAGCTATTTTAGGCCTTGGTACAATGTTCGCGAGGAAAATGCCTTCTCCGATATTCAGGTCTGAGGGTTTTTTACCGAAATAATATCTTGTTGCTTCGCCAATTCCATAGATGTTCTGCCCCATTTCAATGATGTTGAAATAGACTTCCAGTAAACGGTTCTTGCTGACCAGGTTATTGTTCTCTATCAGCCAGACAATAAGGATTTCTTCGGCCTTGCGGGACAGTGTTTTCTGCCGGCTTAAAAAGACATTTTTAACGAGTTGCATGGAAATGGTACTTCCGCCCCTGACAAATTTGTTGGCTTTAAAGTTGACTGCTATCGATTTACGGATGGACTCCTGTACAAAACCTTTGTGGGTAAAGAATGAAGGATCTTCTGAGGTAAGTATGGCATTTTTGAAGTTGCTGGATACCTCAGACAGGGGGGTATAATCTGGATTGGCGGGGCCGATTATGATATTCCGCATGGGCTTACCGCGTTCATATGGGGTATAAACAAAGGGCCTGTTCACCTTTTGCAGATCAGTTTTTCCCCATTTCAGGATCTTAAAATGGAGCGGGGTTAGCGCCGAATAAAATTTTACACTATCTGGCAGGGAGCTGTCCAGGTAAAAATTCAGGTCGTACCTGATCTTACCACTAACCCGCATGCCATCAAGAGATTCAAACAGCCCCTGTGGAAAAGCGCTTAATACTTCCTGTGCATCCTGCTCGGGGGCATGGAGTTTTACCTCGTATATCTTGTTTGGGGAAAGGGTGTATTTCACATAGGGATGAATGGAAGCTTTTTTCAGAAAAACTGTTGATGAACTGTCCAGAGCAATAAAATTTTTGCCGATAAGCATATCTGCATCAATTTTGGCGTCCTGCACAACAATGTCATTTGCCGCGATTTTCGGATGGTTAATGACTAGGTTTTTTACCGACCAAGAGCCCGATATTTTAAAATCATCGCCACTGTAAGCGGCATTTTTCATTTCTGTTCTTACCGTATCAAAGCTAAATTTAGCATGTAATTTATGATCCAGATAAGGGAGTTCAACCTTCTTGTTGTCTGCAAAAAGCATCAGATCCAGTTGCTTCTTTCCTGGTTTTACCATCCCGTTGATGTGCCAGGTTGATTCTGTTTCGTTCACCAGGATCCTTGAGTTCAGATCACCATCATTTATGGTCGCGGTGGTGGTCAGAAAACTGAGTTTAGCCGTATCATTGTCATTGACCTGGATTAAAAAATCCCGGATCTCCATATTGTCTGGAATTTTATATAAAACCTGATTCAAGAGGTCGTGGGCCAGGTCTGACAGATCAACTTTGGCTTTTTGTTCGGTATCGTTTTTCTTTTTCCTTTTCAGCAGAAAATCCAGGTTACTTAAGGAGTCTTTGAAAACGATGTTGAGCTTGCCGACTTTTAAATCGATTTCAGAGAGCTTAACATTGCCAAAAATCAAAGGCAGGAGCTTCACACCGATGGTCATGTCGTTTATGGTCGTAAGTGTGTCCCGGTCTTTCGGAACAACTGAAATTTGCTGCATGTGAACGGTGCTGAGGCCACTAAATCCGTATTCGCTGATTTTCACCTCCAACCCATAATCTTTATCTGCCTTGGCTATCGCTTTAACCATTATTTTTTCTAAAAGGGCTTCTCTTTTATTGTAGGCTACGACACCAACGATAATGAGCAAAAGAAGAAATATCCCCAATATCCACGCTCCGGTCTTGATATATTTTTTAGGGATGTTAATTTTAGGA
>CAMLDJ010000337.1 GCA_946478755.1 uncultured Pedobacter sp.
AATCAATAGCAATAATCATAATCAGCAGTAGGAATTAATAGCAGTAATCGGGTTAAGTAATAGCAGTCAGTAGAAATCAATAGCAGTAATCAATAGCAATAATCATAATCAGCAGTAGGAATTAATAGCAGTAATCGGGTTATTAATAGCAGTCAGTAGAAATCAATAGCAATAATCAATAACAGTAATCGTATCAGTATTAGTAATCAATAGCTAATCAGTATCAGTTATTCCTTATTTCTTGTTTTTTTGTGAGTACCGCTACTGTTGGTCGAAATGTTTCGGCAGTTGGTCGTGGGTTTTTCAAGGCTGGTATAATGCTGGCGAAATGGCTGAAACGTTTTGAGATTGATGGGGTCTTAATTACAAACAACCAGGAGAAATTTTAAAACATACGATTATGAAAAGGCTTACAAAAATAGGATTCGCAACAGTATTGGCGGCTGTACTTTTAACCACATCATCAATGGTTACCTTAGCTGCAAAACGCATGGAAATGGCAGGGCCATCAACCGGATTTAAGAAAATATGGGTTAGCGGAAACGTTAAGCTTATTTTAACACAAACTGCAAAGGAGGGGATTTTTGTTGACGAGGACTTCAATGCAGACAAAACATCGGTGCTGGGCAAAGGAGAAACTTTATACATCAATTCTATGGAGGCGGGACAGGTGGTCATCAGAATTTCAATGAAGGATTTGCAAAGAATTGAGGCCGCAGGAAGCTCGGTGGTGGTTACCAGCAATAGCTTTGATGTGAAATGCCTTCAGGTCATTTTAAGCCAAAGTGCTTCCGCAAAAGTACGGACAGTAACAGGGAGCTTATACACTCGTGTGAGCGAGGATGCAAAGTTGAAAATGAGTGGTGTAACCGATCAGCATACCTTCATCGCCAGTACCCTCAAAAATGTGAAGTTCGATAATTTCTTAAGTCTGAGCACAAACGGGCACGGTACAACGCCGGTGCTGGCTGCAAATAAATTCTAAAATAAGTTGAAAATAGTAAGGATAGGTAATAGAGCGGCAGATTTATCTGTCGCTTTTTTATCGTTCAGGTACATCAAAGCACTACACACCTTATATTAGCATTTTTGAGCCTCCAGGTGAAGGGGGATTAAAGCAAAGCAATAATGGCTTGCCTTAAACCTGGCGCAAGAAATGGCGGATAAAAAATATTTGCATAATGCTTTTGTATTTTAAAAACATTAATTCTATATTTGCAGTCCGAAAAATAGAACAATCAAAGGGCGCAAGCCCTAAAATAAAATATTAATAACAAAAAATGGCAAATCATAAATCTTCACTAAAAAGAATTAGAGCAAACGCAACTAAACGTTTACGTAACAGGTACCAAGCAAAAACAACTCGTACGTTTATCAAAAGATTGCGTGCTGCAGAAGATAAAAAAACAGGATTAGAATTACTTCCTAAAGTAGTTTCTATGCTGGATCGTTTGGCCAAAAAGAACGTGATTCATAAGAACAAAGCAGCTAATAACAAATCTAAGCTTACGAAATTTGTTAATGGCTTAAAATAAAGATAGCTTTACAATATTAGAGACGGGGTATGCAATGCATACCCCGTTTTTTTTTGTTCAAAAAACCGTAATCAAAATGGAATCATATCAGGAAAGAATAGGTATAAAAATGTGGGCTGAGGCCGACAGGCCTCGTGAAAAGCTATTGTTTAATGGCCGAAGACACCTTACAGATGCGGAATTAATTGCCATTTTAATTGGCTCTGGAAATAGGAACGAGACCGCTGTAGACTTGAGTAAGCGCATTTTGGGATTTTATAATAACGATCTGGATAGGGTTGGAAAAGTATCTGTAAAAGACCTTTCGAAATTTAAAGGTATAGGCGAGGCCAAAGCCATTGCCATTGTGGCGGCGTTGGAACTTGGCAGAAGAAGAAAGGAAACTTCGGAGGCTGATGTCATAAAAATAACTACATCGGCCGATGCATTTGTCATGCTGCTGCCTGTTTTCGCGGATCTGAATCATGAAGAATTCTGGATCCTGATTCTGAACCAGGCGAATTATGTAATCGGTAAGGAGTTGATCAGCAAAGGTGGAATGGCGGGTACAGTGGCCGATCCGAAGATCATCTTTAAAACGGCACTAGAGCATAATGGGGCCTATGTGATCTTGTCTCACAACCATCCCTCAGGAAACCTAAAACCTAGTCAGCAGGACATCGCCATTACAAGAAAGCTTGTAGCAGCAGGGAAAATGCTTGATCTGTATGTACTCGATCATTTGATCGTTACGAATAAATTGTTTTTTAGTTTTGGTGACGAGGGCTTAATTTAACATGGAAGCTGTAACTTGTCGATATGAAAACGATGATTAGACTATGTATAGCGATGCTGTTGTTGACCATCACAGCTGATGCACAAAGAAAGCCTGCGAATTACATCAACGTGATGAGTTATAACATTCGCTATAACAATACCGCAGATGGGGAAAATGCCTGGCCCAACAGAAAGGACAATGTAAAGGCACTTGTAAAATTCCATGATGCCGATATTTTATGTGTACAGGAAGCTTTGGCTTTACAGGTGGATCAGCTCCTGGAGCAGACAAATTATGAGATGGTAGGTGTAGGGCGTACGGACGGAAAGCGTGCCGGAGAATTTTCTGCCATCTTTTTTGACAAAAGCAGGTTTGCCAAAAAAGATGGGGGTACGTTCTGGCTGTCAGATACCCCTGAGCAGCCATCTAAAGGTTGGGATGCAGCAATTGTCAGGGTTTGTAGCTGGGTAAGGCTGTATGATAAATGGGGTAAAAAAGAGTTTATGGTTTTCAACACCCATTACGATCATGTTGGGGTTCAGGCCAGGATTGAGTCGGCTAAGCTCATTAAAAAGAAAATTCAGGAGATTGCACCCCGCCTGCCTGTAATTTTAACAGGTGATTTAAATGTTACCCCTGAAACGGAGGCCGTCGCCACCATAAAAACGTTTCTGACGGATACCAAAGAAGTTTCAAAAGAACCTGCGTATGGACCCGAAGGCACTTTTAACGGGTTTAAATTTAACGCTCCCCTGAAAGAAAGGATCGATTATATTTTTGTAAATAGGGGTTTTAATGTCCAGAAGTTTGGTGTGCTGAGCGACAGTAAGAATTTGCATTATCCTTCTGATCACCTGCCAGTCATGGCGCGATTGTTTTTTTAAGTAATCGCTCAATCAACCTGGTGATCATGCCGGTCATTGGTGCAGATGCCTGCGCCGCAATCCTGGGCAGTATAAGTATCAGATAGGCTTTCTGCTTTCCGCATTAAATAATATCTTTGCGTTTTATAGAATAAAAATGAAGATATCATACAATTGGCTAAAACAGTTCATTCAAACAGATAAAACACCACAGGAACTTTCTTTAATACTGACGGATATTGGCCTGGAAGTGGAGAGCCTGGAAACGGTACAACCCGTTGCGGGTGGATTGGAAGGACTGGTTATAGGCCATGTATTGACTTGCATACAGCATCCTAATGCCGACAGACTGCGCGTAACAACTGTTGATGTCGGCGGACCGGAAACTTTACAGATTGTTTGCGGTGCCCCGAATGTGGGCCAGGGCCAGAAGGTAGTCGTTGCAACAGTAGGGACTACAGTTTATCCAAATGAGGGCGATCCTTTTAAAATTAATAAATCGAAAATAAGGGGAGAAGTATCAGAGGGAATGATCTGTGCTGAAGATGAGATCGGTCTGGGGGTGTCTCATGATGGTATCCTGGTTCTGCCGGAAGGTACCGTGGTGGGAACTACCGCAAAAGCGTATTTCAGGTTGGAAGAGGATTACCTTTTCGAGATTGGCCTTACTCCAAACCGGGCTGATGCGGCATCGCACCTGGGGGTAGCAAGGGATTTGGCTGCCTATTTGCGGACTTCAGTCCAAATGCCGGATATATCCGGTTTTAAAACGGATGACGAAAGCCTGGTGATCGATGTAAAGGTAGAAGATCCGATTGCCTGTCCAAGGTACAGCAGTGTTGTCATAAGTGGTGTTACCGTTAAAGCCTCGCCAGACTGGCTGCAGGATAAATTAAAAGTTATTGGTATCAGGCCGATCAACAATATCGTAGACATTACCAATTATGTAATGCATGACCTTGGCGTGCCCCTTCACGCATTTGATGCAGATCAGATTAAAGGTGGAAAAGTACGGGTTAAGAAATGTCCGGAAGGAACACCTTTTGTGACACTTGACGGAATAGAACGTAAACTTTCGGCTGAAGACCTGATGATCTGTAATGAAGAGGAGCCCATGTGCATCGCCGGCGTTTTTGGCGGTAAAAATTCAGGTGTAAGCGATAGCACGACCAATATATTTTTAGAAAGTGCTTATTTTAACGCGGTGTCAGTACGGAAAACTTCGAAACGTCATGGTTTAAAAACAGACGCTTCATTCAGGTTTGAGCGTGGTACTGATCCTGATATGACGGTTACGTCCTTAAAGCGTGCTGCATTATTGATCACTGAGCTTGGAGGAGGGAAGATCGCTTCACAGGTGTCTGATATTTATCCTGAACCGGTAAAGCCTTTTGATGTGGAAGTAAGTTATGATCACATCAACAGATTAATTGGCGCAGAGATCCCCGCTGAAGAAATTAAGGCAATCATTGTGGCCTTAGGTATTGCGGTGGCTGCGGAAACAGTGGAAGGATTGACACTTAAAGTACCTGCATTTAAAGTGGATGTGACAAGGGAATGCGATATCACGGAAGAGGTGCTGAGGATCTATGGGTACAACAACATTGAAATCCCTAGTAAAATAAACGCTTCCTTATCCTATACTTCAAAACCGGACAAAGAACAGACACAACATGTCATTGCTGATATGCTTACTGCAAATGGCTTTCTGGAGATCTGGTGCAATTCTCTGACGAAAGGGGTATATTCAAAAGTACCTGATGAAGCCGTTCAGATCTTAAATCCACTGAGTTCTGACCTAAACGTTATGCGCCAGGAGCTGTTACTGCCCGCTTTGGAAAGCGTGGCTTATAACCAAAACAGAAAGAATGCAGACGTTAGGTTTTATGAGTTCGGTAAAACTTATCATTTGATCAATGATCAGTATGTGGAACGTCCGCGTTTACTGATCCTGCTTTCCGGTAACAACCAGGCCGAACAATGGAACCAAAAACCTGCAGCTGTTAGTTTTTATCATTTAAAGGCTGCAGTGGATGCCATAATTGGACGTTTGGGGGTTACAAATTATCAGTCAGAAGAGATCAAAGATGAAAGCTTTGCCTTCGGATTGAAATACTTCAGAGGCGATAAGATGATCGTAAGTTTTGGTGCGGCAACCGCTGCGGATAGAAAAAAGGCGGATGTGGATAAGGAAGTGTATTATGCCGACTTTGACTGGGCCCTGCTGCTTGATATCGTTAGAAAAAATAAGATCATAAATAAGGAAGTTTCTAAATACCCTGCGGTAAGAAGAGACTTGTCTATGCTGGTTGATACTACCATTACTTTTGATGCTTTAAAAGCCATTGCTTTTAAGACAGAAAGAAAGCTGTTGAAAAATGTACAGGTGTTTGATGTCTATGTAGGCGATAAACTGCCTGAGGGTAAAAAATCATACGCCCTGAACTTTACTATTCAAGATGAGGAACAGACCCTTACGGATAAACAAATTGATGCGGTTATGCAAAAGATTA
>CAMLDJ010000338.1 GCA_946478755.1 uncultured Pedobacter sp.
CACTCAGGTCACCCACGTTGTGATAGCTTTCTGCAAACAGCCATTCAGGCAGGCCGCTCAGTTCTATTGCCCATTGCTTAATTAAAGCGGTATTTACCGGACGTTTTGGCCGTTTGCCAGTAAACATAGCAATGACATAGGGCTTATCCCGATCATCCGCGTCATTAAAGTAATCAACCAGTGCTGAAATCTTATCGTTGGTCTTGTTGCTTGTTTCCAGCTGTTGTATGAGTTGAGTAAATCTCTTCAAACCGAATCCTCCTTTACCTCAATTTTTTCTTCATCTTCTTCGTTTCCATATTGGGTTTTTACTTCTTCAGCGGCTATTCCGATTTCATTCAGGTATTTTGAAAAGGTAGCTGTATAACCATGTGTGATAAACACTTTTTCGGCTTCGGTAGCTTTAATAGCTGATAAAAGGCCGGGCCAGTCGGCATGATCGCTTAATGCGAACCCCGCATCAGCGCTGCGCCATCTTCTGCCCGCCCTTACCTTCATCCAGCCGGAGCAAAGGCCCGTTGCTGCATGAGTTAGATTTTTAATCCACCTTCCTTCAGCCAGGGCCGGGGGCACAATCACAATCCCTTTTTGTAAATCATCCTTAGCCGTTTCAGCGGTAATCCTCGTGGTATCAGGCAATGCTACACCCGCTTTTAGGAACGCCTCATTTAAGTTTGCTATCGAATGGTGTACATAAATTCGGGCATATCCTTCCAGGCCTTTAATTAGTCGTTGAGCTTTACCCAGGCTGTAGGCAACAAGTACTGTGGTCTTGTTTTTATCTTGGTTGTCAGAAATCCAGTCTTTAATCTCACTGAAGATCTGCTGTTGCGGTTCCCATTTATAGATAGGCAGGCCAAAAGTACTTTCAGAAACAAAAGTGTGGCATTTTACCGGCTCAAAGGCCGTACTTATGCCATCGTATTCCACTTTATAGTCGCCGGATACTACACATATTTCACCTTTATATTCTAATCTGATCTGGGCTGATCCTATTACATGCCCTGCTGGGACAAGGCTCAGCTTAACGCCATTAATGTCAATTGCTTTATGATAGGGAAGGGTTTCAATAGTCAGATCTCCTAATCTTTGATGTAGGATTGGCTTTGTCAGTTCATGACATAAATAGGCCCTGTTTCCAAATTTTACATGGTCAGCGTGGCCATGGGTGGTCACAGCGAGATTAACGGGCTGCCAGGGATCGATGTAAAAATCGCCCTGCTTACAATAAATACCTTTGTTCGTAAAGCTAATCATTAAAATATACCTCCATCGACTCGATTTCTTTTTGTTCAATTTAACCGGATAAGCCAGTGAGAAGAAAAGCCATAATCGCAAGATAAGATAATGAGGGCTATTGAAGTCAACATCTGGCAATTCAATACAAATTGTTATCCTATAAACCCATATAACATAAGTTATGTTTCAGCATGCTTTGAAAACGTACGTATCAAAAATTTGACGCTTCTTTAATGAAAACATATGTACCTTGTACGAAATTAACGTTGATGAAAAGGAAAAAACAATATTTAAATGGTGAATTGTCGCGCAGCAATGGCAGAGCAGCAAAAAGAGCTGGAGTGGTTCGTCCGACTGGTGATTTCGAGAAATTAGTAAAAGATAATTTTCTGAAATATTTACGAAGCTATCTAAATTACAGTCCCCAATTTGAGGCCGCGATATTACCGATGCTTACGGTGAGGATTTTAGAGAAAGTAGAAAGAATTGTAAATCGGGATGAAGTATGCCGCGCTGCCTTATGGTTACATGCTGGATATGGGCGTTGGTTTGATGAATATGTAGACAAAGATGGGATCAGTATGGATGTGACGATTGATTTCTTTCGTCCTGGTAAAATACTGGTTACGGGTGAAGGTTTTTTCAATGACTTTCCAAGTCTTTTCAATGTTGAGCTTGCGGCGGGGTCTGTAGTAATTGATTTTCCGAGACATCTGTACGATGAACTTAAGTTAATTGCACCAGAAACTGAAACACTTGCAACCAAGATCCTTGCCACGGACAGATCTGAGGGGCTGGAGAAGATAATTATGGTAAAGAGAAAGACCAGGGACAGGTACCGGGAATTCTTACGGATATTCGGACCGGAGATTGAGCAGTACTTTGCTGTGAAGCACATCGCGAGTTATTTAGGAATGCAGCCATCTTATTTAAGCAGGCTACGAGCCGAATACTTCAAAAAAAAACCTAAAGAAAAAAGTATCTAGAGATAGTTTTTTTTATGAATGACTTAAAGCAATTTTGGTTTATAACTAATTAAATAATTTATGCTTTCTAACCTTGACGAAATAGACATCAAACTTCTGTTTCATTTACAAAAATGTGCGCGCATCAGCGCGCAGGAGATTTCTAAAAAAATTCATTTATCAGCTAATGCGGTTAGTGCCAGGATCAGGCGCCTCGAAGATCAGGGCTACATTCAACAGTATGTAACAGTTTTTGACAAAAACATGATTAACAAAAAAGTGATAACTTTTACGGGAGTTACTTTGCATCATAACGTTAGGGACAACTTGTTATCTTTCGCGGAATTTATAAAAGGCATTCCTGAAGTTTGTAATTTCTACCATCTTAATGAGACCTTTGATTTTTTGCTGCATATCGTCGTTACCGATATGCAGGATTACAAGTTGGTGCACAAGAAATTGTCTCTGATCGATTGCGTAAGTAATATCAAAACATTTATGGTACTGAGTGAGATCGGTACCTCTAATATGATCGATCTGTCTCCTTTGATGAACAGACCTAATCGCAAAAGGTAAGGTCAAGTTGCTTCTATCGTTAAATGGTAGAAGCAACTGCCTTTTAACAGGAATTCGTGTCATGAAACGCTGGCAATCTATCATCTAACAGAGCAAAGAATGATTGAACAGAATAGTACAAAGAATATCCCCTGCAAATTTTAATTTTCTATTTTTACAGTTTAGCAAGGAATTATGCCAAATGCCCACAGAATTGTACTACTATTCTTGATTCTATTTACTCAAACCCAATTGGTATGTGCTCAAAGCAAACGAACTGTTAATGGAAAAGTAACTGATGCGAAAACGGGAGAGCGTTTGATTGGTGCAAGCGTTAAGCTAAAAGGCAGTGTTGTCGCCAGTACCGAGACCAATGCTTATGGTTTTTTCTCCGTGAATACCCCTGAGGGTAGCTATGAGATTTCGATTAGTTTTATCGGCTATAAAAGCGTTAAGCAGATGCTTAGTGTATCTAAAGATGTTGGAATAAACTTCGCATTAGAGGAAGATAACCAGCTGAACGAAGTGGTGATATCAGCGGTTAAAAGAAACGAGAATGTGAGCAGTCCGCAGATGGGCCTGCAGAAAATAAATGTAACGGAAATTAACAACGTACCTGTATTACTGGGGGAGCGTGACGTACTCAAAACATTGCAGTTGCTTCCGGGGATAAAATCGGCAGGAGAGGGCAACAGCGGATTTTATGTACGTGGTGGTGCCACGGATCAAAATCTGATTTTATTGGACGAGGCACCTGTTTACAACGCATCTCACCTGCTTGGTTTCTTTTCCACCTTCAACTCTGACGCGATAAAGGACCTTAGTGTGTATAAGGGTGGAATGCCCGCTCAGTATGGGGGCAGGCTGGCATCGGTGCTCGATATCAAAATGAACGATGGTAACCGGAAAAGTTATACTGCTGAAGGAGGAATAGGGTTGATCTCATCACGCCTTAAAGTTGAAGGGCCTATCACAAAAGATAAAGGCTCCTTTATGGTAAGTGCCAGAAGGACTTATCTGGATGCTTTCCTGGCCTTATCGCCAGACAGTTCCATTAATGGCAATACGCTATTTTTTTATGATGTAAACGCCAAGGCAAATTATAGCCTGGATGAAAAAAATACCTTATACCTGTCTGGTTACTTTGGCCGGGATAAGCTAGGCCTTTCTGATACCTTCGGCTTTAACTGGGGCAACGCAACGTTGACATTGCGCTGGAACCACCTATACAGTAACCGGTTATTTTCCAACACATCTTTAATTTATAGCAATTACAATTATGTGATTCAGAATTTTATGGAAGAGAATAACTTTGAAGTCAACTCTTCAATTAAGGACTTCAATTTAAAGCAGGATTTTGAATACAGTCTGAGTAATACACACAAATTGAAATTTGGTGTAAATGCCATTCATCATACTATAGCACCGGGCAGACTCACCGCATCGGAAACTTCAAGTGTAAATGAGACAACATTGGAAGATCGTAAAGGTCTTGAACTGGCTGCTTACCTATCAGACGAATGGACGATTAGCGACAAGATAAACTTAATCTATGGTCTGCGTTTAAGTAGTTTTTCGTTAATGGGCCCTGCCAATATCAAATCTTATGATCCCGATGGAAATACCGTAAATATTGTTTCTTATAAGGGTGGGGAATTTGTAAAAAGCTATTTCAATCCTGAGCCGAGGGTATCCGCCAGTTATCAGTTGACCAATTCAAGTGCTTTAAAAGCGGCGTATACACGTAACATCCAAAATGTCCACTTGATGTCTAACTCAACCTCCACTTCTCCGACAGACCTTTACATTATGAATAGTAATAATGTGAAGCCGGAGATTGCTGATCAGGTTGCGGCCGGATATTTCAGGAATTTCAACAACGACAACTACGAGTTCTCCGCAGAAATATATTATAAATGGATGCAAAACCAGATTGAATACCGCAGTGGTACGGATTTGCGAGGTAACGGAAATGTGGAAGCAGATCTATTGTATGGCGATGGCAGGGCTTATGGATTGGAACTGTTTTTTAAGAAAAGATTTGGCAGGTTTAATGGCTGGATAGGCTATACCTGGTCGCGCACAGAACGACAGTTTGACGCCATTAACAATGGCAGGTGGTTCTATGCCAAACAGGATAGAACTCATGATCTGTCTCTTGTTGGCATTTATAAGGCTAGCCAGCGTTGGACATTTTCCTCTGTTTTCGTTTACAACACAGGAAATGCAGTTACTTTCCCAAGTGGCAAATACCAGATCAACGATCGTACTGTTTTCTACTATACGGAGAAAAATGGCTATCGCACACCGGCCTATCATCGTTTAGATATCTCTGCAACCCTCGAAGGTAAACCTGGAAGAAAACTGCAATCGAGCTGGTCATTCGGAATATACAACTTGTATAACCGCCAAAATGCATTTTCTATTGACTTTAAAGACGATCCGGATGACGCGAGTAAAACACAGGCTGTCCGGACAACCCTGTTTGGAATTTTACCCTCAGTTACCTGGAATTTTAATTTTTAGTATGATAAGCTATTTAAAACGAATGATGGCGTCCAGAAAAAATATAGTCACACTGGCTTTTTCTGCCAGCCTATTTCTGGGCGGCTGTGAAAAAGTAATTGAGGTTGAACTTGATAATGTCGCTCCGGTAATCGTTATCGATGGGGGAATAAGCGATCAGAATGAAAATCAGGTCGTGAAGATATCGAGAACTTATGATTTTACGGAGCCCAATAAGTATAATGGGGTGACCGGTGCAAAGCTGGTATTGACCAGGCCCAATGGTAGTCTGATGGGCTATACTGAGGTATCCCCAGGTGTATATCAGACCACTAAAATGCGTGGTCTGCCAGGTGGTACTTATAAACTGTATGTTACCGTTGACGGCAAAACTTATAGT
>CAMLDJ010000339.1 GCA_946478755.1 uncultured Pedobacter sp.
CCTCTGCCTATTTTTAGCAGCTGACCCATAATGATCCTGATCATTTTACTTAGAAAGCGGTTAGCGGAAATTTGAAAGCGAAGCTGATCGCCGTTTTCATCAACAGATAAACTGGCCGACATGACATTGCAGATCGTGTGTTCATACTTGTCTGGACTGGTGCAAAAAGCCCTGTAATCCTTATATTTAGGTAAGACTGCCGCTGCCTGTTTCATTTGATCAAAATCCAGGTTATTGAGCAGGTAAAATGAACTCAGGCCATTTAAAAAAGGATTCTTATAGGTGTGGATAAAATAGTCGTACGACCTTTGTACGGCATCAAAACGAGCATGCTGTAGCCCATCCATAGGGATGATGTCGAATACCGCAATGTTAGCAGGTAACAATTTGTTCAGCCTGAACATCAGATCGAAATCCCAGGGCTGCCCGACGTCCATATGGAAGAAAAACTGACTCGCATGCACATGGGCATCAGTACGGCCACAGCCAACAATAAAGACAGGTGTTTTTAAGACCTGGCTAAGTGCCTTTTCCAGCACACCTTGCACATTCATTACCCCTGGCTGCTTTTGCCAGCCATTGTAATTTAAACCGTTATAGCCGATATGAACAAAATACCTCAATTTCTTCCTGTTAATGTTATTTTCTTCCTGCTCTTTTATTCAATTCCTCAATAGGCATACTCATCATTCTGCCTACCGGATCTTTCCCTTTATAGGTGATTACTTTGAGCATGGTGGCATCTTTTGGCGGACTTAGCTTTTCTGTATATTTTGGATAAAAGCGATCCGGGAAAGAATTGTCAAAGCTATAATAGATATCCAGTCCGGCTACCTCGGTGCTCAATTCTATCAGTAACTGCCTGTCGGCTGACCTGCTTGCTTTAAATATCGGATCATAAACACTCGGTGCATATTTCGTTTCTGCGATATCCAGTCGCTTAAAATGCTGTTCAACCTTGCCAAAAAAAATCGGCCAGTTCTTTTTCTCATTGGGCGACCAAACGGATTCTGCTATGGCCATTCCTCTTGGCCAGGTCATGTATTCAGCCTGACGGATGTTATATACTTGCTCGGTCCATAGGTTAGCCTGACCTCCCTTAATATATTTAGGGTCAACATCAGCAGGAACCGGATTAAATTCGTAAGCTTTACTTAAGCGAAGCGAAGCATATACCCTGGGCTCGGTAACGGGATCGGCCTGCATATAGTCAAGGTAAGCAAATTGAGTTGGGCTCATGACCACTTCATGCTTCTTCTTAGCCGCTTCAATGCCATAGCTCATCCCCCGCCAGCTCATTACAGCAGCGGCGGGCGACAGATTGCCATTTAGGATTTCATCCCAGCCCATAAATTTCTTTCCTTTGGATTCCACTATCTTTTGCACCCGTTTTTCAAAATAACCTTGCACCTGGTGCATATCTTTTAATCCCTCCCGCTGCATCAGCGCTTTGATGGCGTCATTTTTTTCCCAAAAATTAAAAGGCGCCTCATCGCCACCCATATGGATATAATCGAATGGGAAAAGCGAGGCAACCTGCGTAATGATCGTATCCAGAAATGCATATACTTTCTCGTTGGCCGGACAAAGCGTATTGTCTACCAAAGCAATCGGCGGGGCACCCCTTGACCAGTCCATGATGCGCTCGCCGGAGCGTACACGGTAATTCTCGGCACCAGGTGTGCAGGATAATTCAGGATACGAACTGATGGCTGCAAGACTATGACCGGGTACATCGATTTCCGGCAATATATTTACAAATCTGTCCTTTGCATATTGTACCAGTTCCCTGATGTCTTCCTGGGTGTAAAAACCTCCGTAATTACGGGGCTCATCCGCAGTCGGAGGTATAAAATTGCCGAATTCACCTACTTTCCTAACATTCCATGCACCTACTTCTGTTAGCTTAGGCAGACCCTTAATTTCTATCCGCCAGCCTTCATCATCTGTTAGGTGTAAATGAAGGAGGTTGTATTTGTAGCGCACCATGGCGTTGATGTATTGTTTTACTTCATCCTTTGTAAAAAAGTGACGGGCAACATCAAACATTAATCCCCTCCAGCCCAGGCGGGGGTAGTCCGTGATTTCAACACATGGCGCTTTCCATTCTATGCCTTCAATCACCTCTTTGCTTTCAATCTCTTTGGGAAACAACTGAAGCAAACTTTGAACGCCGTAAAAAAGTCCGGCCGGTTTGTTCGCTTTTATCGTGATGTGGTTCGGTGTAACAGTTAAGAGATATCCTTCATTGCCCAGCGTATGATTGGCTTTATCGTTTAGTATTAACCTGATATTTGCAGTTTCTGATTTAGTGCTGATGGCAGAGACGTAACTGCCCGTTGGGAGAGAAAGTCTTTCCTGCAAAAAGGCGAGGATCTGCTGTGTTTCGGGTACTGCAGGGTACTGTATGGTAACATTGGCCGGTAGAATAAAATAACCTTCACCTTTAATAACGGCTACCGGTTCGGGTATGATGGCGATTTCAGGAACTGCATTTAAGGGATTGACAGGTTCAAGAGGTATTGTGGTTTGTGGAGCTGAGGTCTGGCCAATAGCCGAATAGCTTACAAGGAAAAGAAACAATAGCGCAAGGATATTCTTCATTTAATAATGTTTTAATGGATGATAATGCTTAGAGTAGCTGCAATTTAGCAATTACTTCAATGCATCTAAAATAGTGAATAGCTTCTTGTTGATACCCGAACCGGAATAGTTGTTGACGTTAATGACAACAATATACCTGCTGCCAGCAGCACTAGTATGGTAACCGGCGAAAGCTGAAACATCGTTTATGGAACCACTTTTTATTTTCATACCGTTATATTCAGGGAAGGCCCGGTAATAGTCGCTGAACCAGCTTTCTCTTTGGGCCTCAAAGAGAATGTGGGCCATGGCCATTGTGGTCACGCGGTTACCCGGCGACAAGCCGCTTCCATCAATGATGTTCAAAGCGTTTTTATCTATCCCTTTATTTGCCCAAAAATTAATTACGGTTGAAGTGCCATTGGCAGTAGTGGCTGCTTTTCCTGATTTTAGCGCAATGGTTTTTAACAAGGTTTCCCCATATAAATTGATGCTTTTTTTCAAGAACCAATAAGTGATTTCAGCTAGATTAGGAGAAGTAATGGTGCTGATCTTTTGTTTAATGTCGGCAATGGGCTGGTTGTTTAAAGTCATCAAGCGTGTAGTGGTTGCGGGCTGCGTGGTTATGATCCCCAATTGATTTAAGGTATCCTGCAGGCGGAAAGCGCAATCAAATGCTGGATCGGGTATTGCAGCCGAAATGCCTGGTTTGCCAATTCCAATCCCCCAGGATCCTCTTAAATAAACGGTACTGCTATAAGGTGGTAAAAATGCATAGGCTCTATCACCTGTTCCCGGAGCGCCGGTTTTAAGTTCATTAACGATTTTGAGATAGGGGGTTTCAGGAACTGTTTTTAAAATTCTGATCTCATCGTTTATTCTGGAGCCAGGTTTCAAATGGATATCAAACTGGTTTTCACGCCAGGATAATCCGGATGTGCCCGCTCCATAATAATTTCCAATATCCTGCCAAATCCAGCCTTCAGGAGTGGTTTGTGTGCCAAATGCCCGATCATCACCGACAATAGCACCTTCTATTTTTTTGATGCCAGCTTTTTTAATGGCTGTCGCCCACTCCGTTAGAACAGTGTGCGACTTGTTCTGGTAGCGGTCAGAACCCAAGGTTGGATCTCCGCTGCCGAGAATGATCAGATCTCCTTTTAAAACGCCGTCAGGAGTTATATTTCCACTATAAGCCAGGGTGGTTTGATATTGAAAATCCTTTCCCAAAATACTGAATGCTGTTGCTGCAGTGATCACTTTTAAAGTTGATGCCGTTGCCAGGCCAAGCTGCGCGTTACGTGTAAACAGAGACTTACCGGTATTTGCATCCAGAACACACAAGGATACGCTGGCATTTTTAACCTGAGGGTCGGATAGGAAAGAATCGTATGCCCTTTCCAATTTCTGCATCGCTGTTTGAGCAAATGAAGCCCCAACTGAAAGAAAAAACAGGAACTGGGCTATAAAAAGCTTTTTAATCATATGCTTTAAAAAAAAAGTGATGTATGTATAGCTACCTGGCGCTATTCATACATCACTTAAACGTTTATATTTATAAAATTATACCAATTGTTTTTTTACCAGGTATTCCGCAATCTGAACAGCATTCGTTGCAGCGCCTTTGCGCAGGTTGTCTGCCACTATCCACATGTTCAGCGTGTTTGGTAAAGATTCATCACGTCTTATCCTTCCAACGAATACTTCGTCTTTTTCATGCGCGTCTTTAGGCATCGGATATTTCAGATTAGCGGGATCGTCAACCAGGATAATACCTTCGGTATTGGCCAACAGGTTTTTTATCTCGGCTACATCAAAATCATTTTCAAATTCAATATTTACAGATTCTGAGTGACCACCCATTACAGGGATACGTACTGTTGTAGCGGTAACCTTAATGCTGTTGTCACCCATGATCTTCTGAGTTTCCAATATCATTTTCATCTCCTCTTTGGTGTATCCGTTGTCCTGGAAAACATCAATTTGGGGAATAACGTTCAAGTCAATAGGGTAGGCATAAGCCATTGGCCCGTCAGCAATACCTTTACGTTCATTCATCAGTTGTTCAACAGCCTTCACACCGGTTCCGGTTACCGACTGGTAGGTGGAAACAACCACACGTTTGATCTTATATTTATCATGAAGCGGCTTCAAGGCCACTACCATCTGGATCGTTGAACAGTTCGGATTGGCGATGATCTTGTCATCGGCAGACAATTCTGCTGCATTTACTTCGGGTACAACCAGCTTTTTCGATGGATCCATGCGCCATGCAGATGAATTATCGATCACTGTGGTGCCCACTTCAGCAAAACGTGGCGCTTCCGCCAAAGAGGTGCCACCACCTGCAGAAAACAAGGCAATGTCAGGTCTCATCGAAATTGCAGTATCCATGTTTACAACAGCATACTTCTTACCCTTGAAAGTGATTTCCTTACCAACACTCTTTTCAGAAGCCACAGGGATCAATTCGGTTAACGGGAAGTTACGCTCTTCTAATACTTTTAACATTACGGTGCCTACCAGACCGGTGGCGCCAACTACTGCAATTTTCATGTTTTTAATGATTTGTTTTAATTGTCATGAAGCTATCTTCAGCAAAAGCCGCTGATGGCCTCATTTTCTCTGATTTGTTGTTTTACTTGTTTTTAGTTACTCGTTCAATTGTAGTTATGGTGAAATAATAAGTCCCCAAATATGGGCATTTTTTTACTCATAAAAAAAAGGGATTGGCTTTTGGTAACCGATCCCTTTTTGATTTCCTGAGATATGCCTATTAAATCAGTTCACGGTCTACATAATCAAAGCTCTGCTTAATGCTTACAAACGGATCCTTGGAAAAGTTCTCCTGCTCCACAATTAAGTGCTCAAGACCCGCCTGTTTGGCATGTTTGTAAATGTTTTTGAAGTCTATGGTACCAGAGCCAACTTCCGTATTGATCGCGTGGTTGGCTTTGTCCATATCTTTCACATGCCACATCACGAAGCGGCCCGGGTATTTGTTAAACAAAGCAACCGGGTCATTTCCTGAACGTACAACCCAGTACAGGTCCATTTCAAACCGGATCT
>CAMLDJ010000340.1 GCA_946478755.1 uncultured Pedobacter sp.
TTGCGGCAGGAATGCTGTTGGTTGCCGCAGGGCTCCTTTTAGCCAGTAAAAAGAATAGCTGATCTCAAATTTACTGAACGTAATGAGGCTTCTTCATAGCGTCCTTCGGATGTCGTTCGCTGGAACATTTCTATTTCATATAACAATTTTAAACTATAAGCTGAAAATAGAGATTCAGCTGTGAGTACTATAAGTAAACAGTCGACTTAGGAAGTAACTGCTTAAGAAGTACACCCTCAGCAGGGCTATAATTATTGCCGTAGAAATAAAGCTGCAACAATGTATCAGACAACTTTGAAAAGTCAGTTGAAATACTTGTCAATTTATTATAGGACAGATCCAAATATTTTAGTTTAGGAAGCTCAAAAAAACCAACTGGTAAATTTTCAATCAGGTTCATTCTTAGTTTTAATTCTTCCAGATTAACTAATTGCCCTATAGTTGGAGGAAGCTGCTTCAACTTGCCCGATTCACAAATTAATATTGTTAATTTTTTCAAATTACCTAGTTGTGCAGGAAGATACTCCAGACCGCCACCTGTAATGAGGGCGCGTAAATTACTCAATTCAGCAAAGGATTCAGGAAAAGTTTTCATTATCCCCCCCACCTGTAAAACTTCCAACGCTTTCAGATTACCGAACGCCTGTGGTAAACTGGCCAGTTTTGGCGTTGTCATCTGAAGATATTTTAACTTTGTCAGGTTACTAAAGCTTGCGGGCAGTTCGGTGTAAGCACCACTAAGTATCAAAGAATCTAACTCCTTTAGGTCGCCAATATCGTTCGGTAATTTTGGGTTTGTTGCCTTGTTTGAAAAATATAATCGCTTTAAGTTTGCTAATTTAGAAACTGAAGCCGGGATATCCTGGTCAGTATAACCCCTCAAAATCTCCAACTGCTTCATGTTCCCGAGTTCATCAGGCAACTTAATAACCGGATTCAATTCAAATTTAAAGTATTTAAGGTTTGTCAATTTGCTAAAGCTCTCAGGAATGTATTGCAACCCTATATAACTAAGATCAAGATATTCCAAACTTTCAAGGTCGCCGATGCTCTCCGGCAATGAGGAGATCTTATTGCCATACTGGATATGCGATAATTGCAGTTTTTTAAGTTTTTTCAGATTGCCAATATTATCTGGTATAGCCGCAATTCCCGTATCATCAAAATTTAAATATTCAAGTTGCAGATACTTATCTCCAATTACCTTCGGAAAATCATACGTGGCGCTTCCTCTTAAATTCAACGTTTTTAAATGAACCAGGGATTGCAAAGCCGGGAATTGTATGGTATCTTTTAAAATCCAGGCGATGGCACTTGCATTGAGGTCAAGTTTAACAATATGGCCGTTTTCGTAACTTAACCGATAGGAATTGGGATCTAGTTGCAGATCAATAAGTGCTTCTGATTCAAGGTAATTTCCCGTCTTAATTTCAATCGTCGTAGAGGCGGACTTGCTCCCGTAATGGGTAGTCCAGGTAAATTTATACGTTCGGTTTGCGTATCCCTGAAACTGTACATACGGCGCATTTTTGGCATCAACTACCGTTCCACCGTGGGACTGATTGATCAGGGCGGCATACGTTCCCTCTATTGTCCATTCTCCATTGTCATATTTATTGGCGATTAAATAGAATTTGGTCTGATTTCCTGGCGACGTGTTTTCTATAATGGCTTTTAGCGGCTTAAAGTTTACTTTAACGATTGCTTCAGAAAATTTTTTACCTCCTGAGGTTACCGTCCACTTTAATTCATAGGTTTCGCCAGGCATACCATTAAATGTTGCATCGGCTTTGGTATCATCGGAAAAGAATACTTTACTTTCGACAAGACCTTTTTCCACAGACCATTTACCTGCTTGCCCTGATTTTAAACTGTCGGCATTTAACTTAACGCTAAAGTTGTCGACATTATTTTGATTTGTACCTGCAGTTGCAAACGGTTCTGCCGGTACTATTTCTATTCGTTCATCCTTTTTACAGGCAAAGAAGCTAAACAGTAAAAAAAGAAGAATAAGATTTTTTGAAAAGGGCATTGAGCGTTGATCTTTAAATGATTTTTTAAAAGTAGAAAGAGTTTTTATCTTCTCATAATTTATTTATATTTTCGACACTGAATAAGCGCTGATCTCAAATGCAGAAAATACTTTTCCTTGCCATACTTGTTATACTTTGCTCCTGTAAAAAGACGATCGTTGAAAAAATAGATGCGGATTCTTTTAGAGTCTCTATTTTGCCAGTAAAAATTGAGGCATTTAATGCTTATAAAGTTACTGGAACATTAGATATACGCAACACATCAGGCGAAATTGAATATGGCCTGCTGCTTGGAAAGTCGCTTAATCCAACTTTTGAAAATGCAATAAAATACAGCATCGGCAAGACCATTACATCAGTTGACTTTAACCAACAGATCGCCGGGCTGGATACCGGGGCAGTTTATTATGCCAGGGCGTATGCGGTACGCGACAACTTAATTGAATATTCAGCTAATCAGCCAATTAACAAGATATCACCAAGGATTGTATTGCCGGAAGCGACACTTAGCTTTGGAAGGCCTTTTGTATTGAATATCAACGTTGGCAAACTCAATGCCGCGACGACAAAGGTTTTCCTGAATGAGACAGAAATAGAGATAAAATCTTTAAACACTAGTGCCGACGCAAGTTCTATTCTAGTAGAGGTCAGCAAACAATTGCCCCCCGGCCTTTATACGTTAAAACTGGCGATTGGCGAATTGAATGTTATTTATAATAAACAGCTTGCGCTCCTTGAGGGTACCTGGCAGCAATTGGATGATCTACCTGCGGATATAGGGGGTCAGATTGGTGTTGTTGATTGTTTTATGAAAGGCAACTGGATTTATATTTACAGGCTGACATCATTTGGCGTGTATGACCAGGCACAGTTTTACAAATACAATTACCAGACGAAAGAAAAAGTAACACTGATGCCGTACGAAAATACCTTTAGGTTTGAAAGCCCGGCAATTCTTAAACAAGGGTCATTAGTGCACTTTATAGCTGGGTCAAGAATCGGTCTAAACACCACAAAGAGTCACTATGTATATGATATAAACACGAATACCTGGACCAGGGAGGCAGACTTTGCAGGTGAAACAAGAACGGATGCAGTTTCAATTCTTTCCGGCAATAAAATATTTGTGGGCTTAGGATATATCCCATTCTCGTGGGGATCAATGTTAAACGTTTTTTATAGAGATATGTGGTCGTATGATCTTTCTGCCAAAGTATGGCAGAAGGTGAGTGATTTTCCTCTGACGGAAGGAAGAGTTTCAAGTGCTACATTTACAATTGGTTCAAAATTGTACATTGTTGCCGGGGCCGCGGCCGAATTAAGCTCGCAGCGAAGTCCTGTTCCCACAAAACAGACTTGGTGTTATGACACTGCCACCGATCGATGGTCTAGAAAAGCGGACTATCCAGGGAAAGGTGAAGTCTTGTTTACTAATTTTTCTATAGGGAATTTCGGTTATGTAGGGCTTGGAGAGTCTTTCTCTTATAGTGGTATGCGGAATGTGGATCAACAGTTTTTTAAATATGACCCGGCAACTGACCGTTGGGCAGAGGTCAGTGGTATTGGTAAGGGCATTGTAAGGCCGCTTACCGGGTCAAACGGTGTAAATGGATTTACCGGGTCCGGAAGTGATGAGTTCGGTAGCCCGTATAAGTCGCTATATATTTATACGCCTTGACAGAGGATGAGGTTTACCAGGCAAGCCAAAAGTACACCGCAAGTTTATTGCGGCAGGAATGCTGTTGGTTGCCGCAGGGCTCCTTTTAGCCAGTAAAAAGAACAGCTGCTGATAAAATGTAGCTTGACCTTCGCCTGGATCAACTGATAAAACCGGGGTCGTTTAATTGCTGTATCTTCTTTCTTTCTCCTACGATCCAGACAATATCGTTCCATTCGAAGGTGGTGGTCGAGTTCGGATTTAATATCCGCTCCTTATTTCGCTCTATCCCTACAACCAAGCCGTTTGTACGCTCCTTGATCCCCGAATCTCTAATGGTCAGTCCTTTCAGTTTATTTTTTTCGTCTACAATGATCTTTTCTACAATAATATCCTGCATCCCATTTTCCAGTTGCCCGGTTGCTACTTTTGCATCAAACGCTGGCTTAAATTCCTGCATTTGTTCATCCGTTGCGATGATGCCCACATGGTCAAACGGCAAGACCCTGCTATCTTTTCCCGGCGCATATATTAACGCTTCTCCCCGCTTTATATAAGCGATATTTACGCCGTAATTTTCTCTCCAGCCCAACTCATATAACGTTTTCCCTACATAATCCGCATGCTGGTTAACTTCCATTTCTATCAAGTGGGCATCCCATGGCGACAGATCTGACTGCGGGTTAAAATGTTGACTTAAAATATTTTCAGTCGCACCGTTCCTCTTCTCCTCAGCCATTTCCCTGGCATTCAGATTATTTAAAAAACGGCCTTCCAAACGCTGATAAAACATTTGTATCCTTTGAGAAAATAGCACCAGTACAACAATTATCGCAGGCACAGCGATTAGGATCGCAACCATGGTGGAGAACAGCTCGCTCACCCAGAAACCGATAATCAGTAGACCGATAAGGAACCTTGAAATCTCCAGCACCATTAACGGTCCTTTACCATAGGTTTTATCTAACCAGAGCTCCTTATAGCTGAGGTTGTTGGGCCGCTTGGCCATCAGTGCCCATAAAAAAGGAGCGGCAACAGCCAGGGAGATCAAAAGGGCTGAAATACTTACGACACTCCCATTCTCGATCTGTTTTTCTAAAAAGGGAAATAAAAAATTGATAGATAACAAAGCCAGCGCCAGCAAAATTATCCCATTGGTGATCACTATATTGATGTACGACTTGACTAACTTCTTCCAGTTACTTTCGGCCTGTATGTTCTGCGTGCTGGAAGAATAGGAATTAAGATTTGTTACCCATTTCTCAGGCAGCACTTTTACAACAAAATCATAGAAGACCGGAGAGAACTTGATCATATAAGGAGTAGTGAAAGTAGTAATGGCCGAGGTACCTACCGCAACCGGAAAAAGAAAATCGCTGGTTACACCAAGGGAAAGACCCAGCGCAGCCACAATAAAGGCGAACTCCCCGATCTGTGCCATACTCATACCTACCTGTATAGATTGTTTTAAAGGCTGGCCGGACAGCAAGGCACCAATAGTAGTGCTGAGCAGTTTGCCGAATAAAGTAAACAGTGTGATGATTAAAACAGGCCATTTATATTCCATGATGGTGACCGGATCAATCAACATTCCGACAGAGACAAAGAAAACTGCTCCAAATAAATCCTTTACCGGCTTGATCAGGTGCTCCACCTTCTCTGCTTTTGTGGTTTCTGCTAGAATAGAGCCCATGATGAAAGCACCCAGCTCTGCCGAAAAGCCTACCTGAGTAGCCACTACGACCATCCCCAGGCACAGGCCGATAGCCAGGATCAGTAAGGTTTCTTCATCCAGCAGTGCTTTGGCTTTTCTCAACAGTGTTGGCAGAAGAAATATCCCTGTGATAAACCAAAGAAGCAGGAAGAATAGTAGTTTGGCGATGGTAAATAACATCTCTGAACCTTCAAATTGTTTGGTCAGATCGGAAGAGCGTCGTGTAGGGAAAGAGTGTAGATC
>CAMLDJ010000341.1 GCA_946478755.1 uncultured Pedobacter sp.
GACATCAAGTATAGCCCTCAGCAGACCTTTGGAGAGGTGTTGCCTGGTGATATCAAATACAAGGATGTAAACGGGGATGGTACGATCGACAAACTTGACATGGTACCCCTGACCCATAGCAACTATCCACTGGTCATGTTCGGCCTGGGCGGAGAGTTCCGCTACAAAAAACTGACACTGGGTGTGCTGTTTAAAGGAACGGGAAGAACATCCTTTTTCTATGTTGGGCAGCCCACCAAAATAGATGACGTAACAGTGATTAACGGAGTGGGCTATATGCCATTCTATGAGGGCGGTTTAGGCAACGTGCTTACTTTGGCAGCGGATCCGAAGAACCGTTGGATCCCGAGGGATTATGCGATAGCCAATGGGATAGATCCTGCATTGGCCGAAAACCCCAATGCCCGCTTTCCCCGTCTGCAATATGGCAATAACAGTAACAACAGTCAATTGTCCACATTCTGGCAGGGAGATGCGCGTTATGTGCGCCTGGAGGAAGTCACGCTGAATTATAACATCAAACCTGCATTTCTGAAAACCATCGGTGTGTCTTCTATGGATCTGCAGCTTGTGGGTAGCAATCTATATGTATGGGATAATGTGAAGATCTTTGACCCGGAACAAGCAGCCTGGAATGGGCGTAAATACCCGATACCGACCACCTATTCCTTTCAAGTGTACGTGAATTTTTAATGCAGAATTTAAAAAAATAAAATTTTATAATGATGAAGACATCAATCATAAAAAGAATAGTGGGAGTAGCCATCATGATCCAGTTGATGGTAATGGCCACCTCGTGTAAGAAGTATCTAAACATCGATGAATATTTTGACGATGAATTTAACATCGATTCAGCCTTTGCCAACCCTCGTAATATAGAGGCCTATATGTGGGGTGCAGCGGCGATGTTTCCGGATGAATCCAATACCATCCGGCTGGGTTATACACCGGGTCCGATGGCTACCGATGAAGGCTTGAACGGGCTTACCGGAGGCGGTTCCGGTAATGTGTACTATGGGATGGATTTTGCCACCGGGCGCACTTCGCCGGATTTCTTCGGAGACAGCAGCCCAAACTTAAACCAATGGGGGAACTACTACAAGATCATCCGTAAATGTAACAGTATCCTGCAAAACCTGGATCGGCCCAGGGGCATGACCAATATGGACCGGCTGCGGATCGAGGGGTATACGCGCTTTATCCGTGCTTATGCCTACTACAATATTCTGGTAGATTACGGTCCTGCGATTCTGCTTGGCGATGATGTCGTCAATACCAACGAAGCCATCGAATATTACGATCGCCCAAGGGCTACCTACGATGAGACGATGGATTATACCTGCGGGGAGTTTGAAAAAGCAGCACAGCTACTCCCAAAAGAGGTGTCTCTTTTGGACTTTGGCCGTCCCAGCAAAGGAGCCGCACTGGCTTTGATCGCCCGCCTGCGTCTGATCCATGCCAGTCCGCTGTTCAATGGTGGGCCGGTAGCCAATTCTTATTTTGGCAACTGGACCCGTAAGACCGACAATGTACATTACGTATCCCAGCAGTATGAGGAAAAAAGGTGGGCCGTGGCTGCGGCCGCAGCCAAGCGTGTGATGGATCTTGGGCAGTATAGGCTATATACCGTACCGAAAGATGATAAAACCCCTGCGCTTCCTCAGGGAGTTACCTCTGACCCTAATTTCTACGGTGATTTTCCCGATGGGGCAGGGGGGATTGATCCATTTAGATCCTATTCGGATGTCTTTAACGGCGAAGCTGTTGCGGAAATTAATAAAGAGATCATCTGGGGCAGAAATACAGGGTATCTTGTGACTACCATCAGCCAGGGGTCTATGCCTCCTTCTCTTGGTGGCTGGGGCCGCTTCTGCGTGACCCAGAAAGTGGTTGATGCCTATCTGATGGACGACGGTCGTAGCAAAGAAGAGGCGACTGCCGATGGCTATTATTCGGAAACGGGCTTTACCACGCAGCCTCGAAATTTCTCCGGATACCCGCTCAATTCGGGGGTATATAAAATGTATGCTAACCGCGAGATGCGCTTCTACGCCTCCGTTGGGTTTAACGAAGCGGTATGGCAGGCGCAGTCCAGTACCTCGGTGAATAACCATACGGCCAAGTACTATTACCAGGATGCCGATGGCCGTGGCGGGGTGACTGCCACTTCGCCGAACTACCCGATCACGGGCTATGTCATCAAAAAATATAATCACCCGATGGATGCCTTTCAGGGTACAGGTGCCCGTCACATCAAAAAAGCTTATTCTATTATCCGCTATGCAGAGATCCTGTTGTCATACGCTGAGGCCCTGAATAATCTGACAGGTAGCCACACCGTGCAGCTCGGAGATCAGCAGTATACGATGTCCCGGAACCTGGAAGAGATAAGAAATGCTTTTAACCTGGTGCGGTATCGTGCTGGCCTGCCTGGATTAAGCGCGACCCAGCTCAATAGTACAGCGGAAGTTCAAAAACAGATCGAACGGGAACGCATGGTGGAGCTGCTGTGGGAAAACAGGCGCTTTTATGACGTGCGCCGTTGGGGCATTTATGAAGAAACAGAGCGCGAACCGATACGCGGTATGAACCCAGATGGGGCCACCAAAGAAACATATTACCAACGCGTCATCCCGGGGACATCATCCTTCATGACCCGTGTAGTTAACAAGAAGTTAGTTTTTGTACCTATACCACGCGCCGAAATGAGAAGATTACCTTCTCTGGATCAGAACCCGGGCTATTGATAGGTTAAACGATAAAATATAGACAGATGAAACAAAGGTATATAACGATGCTGGCACTCGCTACGGCACTATGGTCCTGCAAAGACAATGAAATATTCGAAAAGGAAATGTACAAAAATGAGGTCGCTTTGATCAGCAGCAACTATTACAATACTTTTCAGGAAATTGTTCCCCTAACCGGCGGAGAAGTAACAGGGTATATCGCAGCTTCTGCAGGGGGGACACATTCGCCGACAGAAGATATGGTTATCCAATTGGAAGAAGATGATACTCAGCTGGATGTTTACAACCGGTCGCTTTTTGATGCCGATGAAAACTTGTATGCGAAGCTGTTGCCTAAGGATAAATATGAAATCATGGACTATAAAATCCTGATCAAAGCCGGGGAACGTACCGGACGCACGATGGTTAAGCTGCGTCCGGATGGCTTATCGCCGGATTCGACTTATTTTATCGAACTAAAAGCTACCGATGTCCCTGGAATTGAGGTCAATTCGAAGAAAAATTCCATTCTATATCAGGTGCTGATCAAGAACGATTATGCCTCTCAGGCAGAAGACACTTTTTACTCCATGACCGGATTGGTGAACGACATGGTAACGGCCGGCAATAAAAAGTTGTTTCCCTTAACGGGTAATAGTGTACGGGTGATCGCCGGGACGGAGTCTTTTGAAAGTACGGAGGCTCATATCAAAAAGACCGCCATTATTCTGGAAGTGGGCGCTGACAACAAGGTCACGATTAAACCTTACAAGGATATTAAGGTGACGCAACTGGACGGTGACACGAGATATCCCAATGTATTCCGGGTGGAGGAATCTTTTGGACGGAAATTCAATGTCTTTTTGTTATCGTATGAGTATACAATTAATAACACTAAACGACATATGCAGGAAGAGCTACGGATTGAGATTAATCGCTAGCTGGGTAATTTCCAAGTATCAACAACTCTAAACGGAAGCATTAAATGGTCCATAAAGAGTTCGATAGCTGAGCCGCCCGGGCCAATGAAGGAAACAACATAGAACAGTTGTTTCCTTTTTTTATGCTATTTTATTTATCAATTTTAACATTTAGCATAAAGATTTGTACAATCGTGCCATGTTAACCCGTTTGTCCTGGCGACTTTTACATTGTTTTGATACTTTATGCTATGTACATCCAAAATTTAAAAAAGCCTTTCGTCGGCTTGTTCCGGCAAATGAAGTTAAGCTGGCAGATACTTCCCAACCCGGACTGCAATATGTTCCGCAGAATTTAAAGCTAAAATTTTCGATCTTGTTCCTGTCAGGCGCAATAGGGTTGAGCTCGTGTGCGCAGAAAAGTGGTAAAAAGAATGAAGATCCGTTTAAGCACGCCATTTCCCGACCTCTGGTATCTGGAATTTTTACTGCTGACCCATCAGCCCACGTCTTTAACGGTAGAATTTACATATATCCTTCCCATGATATTGATGCAGGGATCGGTGAAAACGATAACGGAGATCACTTCGCCATGAAAGATTACCATGTATTTTCTATGGATAGCATCGGTGGGAAGGTTACTGACCATGGTGTAGCGCTTGATGTAAAAGATATTCCCTGGGCCGGTCGCCAGCTTTGGGCTCCGGATGTCGCCTTCAAAAATGGAATCTATTACCTCTATTTTCCATTAAAAGATAAAAATGATATTTTTAGAATCGGAGTGGCGACGAGTACAAAACCAGAGGGCCCGTTTAAAGCGGAATCAAAACCTATAACAGGGAGTTTCAGTATTGATCCATCAGTGTTTACCGATAAGGATGGCACAAGTTATTTGTATTTTGGCGGTATCTGGGGAGGACAGCTGCAACAATGGAATAATGGAAGATTTGATCCCAAAGGGTCAAAAACTGATTCACAAAAAGATCATGAACCAGCACTTGCACCAAAAGTAGCCAGATTAGATCAGAACATGCTTCAGTTCTCAGAGCAGCCAAAAGATATTCTGATACTTGATGAAAAAGGCCATCCGATTGAAACCGGCGATCATAACCGGAGGTTTTTTGAAGCCTCATGGCTGCATTATTATAATGGAAAATATTATTTCTCTTATTCTACAGGTGATACCCATTTGATTTGCTATGCCACCGGAGATCATCCCTATGGCCCCTTTACTTATCAGGGTATTGTGTTAAAGCCCGTTGTAGGATGGACCAATCACCATTCTATTGTGCAAATTAGAAACAAGTGGTACCTGTTTTATCACGATACACAGCTCTCAGGTGGGAAAACACATTTAAGAAATATTAAAGTTACTGAACTGCGATACGACGAAGCCGGTAAAATTATTCCAGTTGATGCGTATGCAGGGGAAAAAGTATCCCCTTAACAATTTTTAATTATGCTATTCAATAATCTAATCAAGAAACCCGTTCTTAGTTCTGTCTTAGTTGTTTTAGTACAGATCGTGACTTTTGGACAGACGGGTAAAAACCTGGTCTCAACAAAAGCCTCTGCCAATGCTTTTCCAATAGCACAGCAGGGCAAGGCGGTATCGATTTATGCCGATCCAAACGATTTTGAAGGCGTAATCAGGGTCATTAATGATTTTCGATCAGATGTAGAAAAAGTTTGCGGGAACAAACCCATATTGACTAAATCGCCTGCTGGGAAATTTTTGATCATTGCAGGGACAATTGGTAAAAATGGATTGATTGATTCATTGATTGCTGCAGGTAAGGTTTCAGCGGCAAGTATCAGGGGCAATTGGGAAAATTGCATCATTCAAGTGGTTAAAAATCCTTTTAAAGGCACGGAGAAGGCACTAGTTATTGCAGGAAGTGATAAGCGGGGAACGATATTCGGATTGTATACTTTGTCGGAACAAATCGGGGTGTCACCATGGAACTGGTGGGCTGACGTGCCTGTGCCGAAGGAG
>CAMLDJ010000342.1 GCA_946478755.1 uncultured Pedobacter sp.
AGGGAAATGATGAAAATCAAAAAGGAATTGTATGACATCATTGCCCGTCATTCCGGGCAAACTTACGAATGGGTGGAAAAAGCTTCCGACCGTGATTACTGGATGATTGCAGCTGAAGCAAAAGAGCTTGGAATGGTTGACGAGATTTTAGGCTCCTGATTAATGCATTAACCAGTTTGTCTGCCACTCTTCTGCTTTGTAGTTTTACGCATCTTTTTCTGGTTTGGACTGGCAGATGAGGACGCAGTTTGTGCAAGTTTCCTGATGTAAATATGTTTGGCATTGCCTTTTCCGCTTTCTCTTTCATCTACCTCAAAACGTTTGATGCTTTTGATTAAAGGCAATAGTTTGGAGAACCCATAATTTCGGGAATCAAAGTCTGGCTTCTTTTTTATCATCAAGCTGCCCAGGTCTCCCAGGTAAGCCCATCCATCTTCATCAGCCAGATCGGAAATACTGTCGGAGAAGAGCCTGATAATTGCCGGATCTACTTTATTTAAGGGTTGCGTTTCCTGTGTTTTGGAACTGGCTGTGGCTGGCGTTGCGGTGTTGTCTTCCAGGGCGAGCGGCTTCTGGTTCAGGATCTCGATATAGATAAACTTGTCGCAGGCAGTGATAAACGGGGTCAGTGTTTTCTTTTCTCCAATGCCGATCACTTTCATGCCGGCTTCACGAAGCCTGGTGGCCAGTCTTGTAAAATCACTGTCGCTGGAAACGATACAAAATCCATCCACTTTCCCTGTGTACAGGATGTCCATCGCATCGATAATAAGCGCACTGTCGCTGGCATTTTTCCCGCTGGAGTAACTGTATTGCTGGATTGGAGTAATGGCATTTTCAAGCAATACTTTTTTCCACCCCGACACGGTGGGTTTTGTCCAGTCTGCATAAATCCGTTTGAAAGTCGGGGTGCCATATTTGGCAATTTCCTCGAACATTTCTTTAACGTTGGCATAAGGTACATTGTCCGCGTCAATCAATACGGCAAGCTTCAGATCTTTCTCATCCTTCATGGCATTGTTCTGGTAATTTCTTTAAAGATAGTTAACCTTTATAACCTGGGAAAGAGAAATCTCTGTTTATCATTTTATCCGGTCTCCTTTAACGGGTGAATAATCGTATTTCACAACTCCGTTCAGCTGAAGCTTGTCAAAAAAACACTTGATTCCGGTTGCTTTGTTGAAATCTTCCTGATCCTGAATGTGAAAATGCAGATGTGGTTCGGATGAGTTTCCGGAGTTGTCGTAACCACATGGTAATTCTGTTCTCTGGTATCGTTACCCCAGAATGCGGCCCGCTCGTTCCTGAAGGAGTTTTTCAGGTCTTCATATTTGTCTGTTAGTTGCTTTAAGTCCCCTAAACTTACAGTTCAGAAGTTTTATGCTCCCTCTAAAAAAGCCAGACTTTTTTCAACGACCTGCTGTAAATGATCTGGCAATTGATCTGCCGGATAAGGATGTGATGCACCATAGACGTGGTTGGCACCTTCAATCTTCTGTATCCTGGCCTTCAGTTGTTTTTGCGCCAATTTCTGCGCTACGCTAAATGGAACGTTAACATCTTTATCACCATGCAGGATTAACCAGGGGATTTCTATATGGTTTGCGGCTTTTATGATATCGAAGTTTTCCTTATGCATGTTGAAATCTTCCAGTAAAGTGCTGTTTAGCGGCATTTTCTCTTTGGTTCTTGCGTTCTCTACGAAGATTCTTCCAGTTTGGATCCATTCGGGTTCCTGTTCTTTTTTCCACAGACTGGAAAAATCTGCAATGGCGGACCAGGTGATGAGTTTATTGATCCTGGGGTCTTTCGCCGCCTGAATAATGGCCAGACCTCCACCTCTGCTATGGCCAATGAGATAAATAGATTTGGGGGAGAAAGTGGAACTTACATAGTTCATCAAGGCCTCTACATCGAATAATTCTTTGCTAATCGTATTGGAAGCAAAAGCCTCCATATCGGTTACATCATTCCTGTTTTCTTTTGTAACCCCACTGTGTGACAGGTTGAACTTGATATATCTGTATCCTTTTGAGGCAAAGAAAGCTGCAGTTAAGTGGTGGGCACCCCAATCTTTGAAACCCTTAAAGCCATGAATGAAAATTATCGTATCGGAATTTGTTTTTGTATCGTCATAAGTACAATCACCATATATCAATTTGCCTGCTGCTCCGCTTAATGTAAAGTCTTCTTTTCTAATCATATGTTGCTACCTGTATGGCATTTAGCCAATATAACAAAATTAAAATTCCTATGTTTACTTCCTGTTATTTATTTAAAACCGTTCTAAATAGTTCTTAATTACAGCATAATGACAGTGGAACAGGCTTGTCTTGTTACTTTTGTTTCGCTAAAAACAAACACGGTAACAAATTTTGGAATATTTAAAGATTATTGCTTTTACGCATAAACAGATTGACCTGAAATCTTTAGGTAAATTAGTGATATGCGAGCAGACATTAGACGATAGGTTGAGGAATATTCAATCTGAGTTAGGTGTTAAAGAGATATTCTATGTAGGAACGTGCAACAGGGTAGAATTTGTATTCACTGCTACTGATAATTTAGATAAAGATTTCATTCTTCGTTTTTTAACTGTGCTTGACATGGGATTGCCCCCACAGTATATGGAGCAGTTTATTGAAAACGTATCTGTATACGAACAGGCAGAGGCATTTAACCATCTGTTGCGTACTTCATGCTCTCTGGAAAGCCTGGTGGTGGGAGAGAAGGAGATCCTTGCTCAGATCCGTAAGGCTTATGAAGCCTGCCGCGTTGGGGGATTTACCGGGGATTATATGCGGATGATCATGAACCGGGTAGTAAAGACAGCGAAGGAGGTTTATACCCATACCAATATCTCTAAAAATCCAGTGTCTATTGTCTCTTTGGCTTACCGTAAGCTACGCGATCTTAAAATGTGTGCCAACTCCAGGCTGCTGATCATTGGTGCCGGTGAAACCAATAAAAACCTTGCGCAGTATCTAAAAAAACATAAATATTCTAATTTCTCTATTTTTAACAGAACGATTGAGAATGCAGAAGCATTGGCTAAAGAACTGAACGGCACGGCTTATCCGCTAACTGAACTGGAGAATTATGATCAGGGATTTGATGTGATCATCACCTGTACCGGAGCCACTGAGCCAATCGTTACCGAAGAGATCTATAAAAAGCTGCTGAACGGTGATACCAGTAAAAAGGTGATCGTTGACCTGGCCATCCCTAATGATACCGCTTCCGAAGTGGTTAAAAACTTTCCGATACATTATATTGAGGTCGAATCTTTAAAAGAGATTGCCCGTAAAAATATTCAGGAACGCTATGATGAGCTGGTCAATGCCGAGCACATCATTGAAGAAAATATCAAAGATTTTGAACTGGTCTTGCGCCAGCGCGAAATTGAAATCGCCATGAGCTGCGTTCCGGAGAAGATCAAAGAGATTAAGCATACTGCTATTAATGGTATTTTTGCCGACGAGATCAATGATCTGGATGAAAAATCAAGATTAGTGCTGGAGAAAGTGATGAATTATATGGAAAAAAAATACATCAGCGTTCCAATGGTAATGGCAAAGGAGATATTGGTAAAGAATAGCTAAATTTGCCAACAAACAGCAATCAACGTGAAAACACTTATTATAGGTACAAGAGGCAGTGACCTGGCTTTATGGCAAGCCAATTTCATTAAGGATAAACTATCGGCTATCGGTGTTGAAGCTGAGTTAAAAATTATCAAAACTCAGGGAGACAAGATTTTAAACCTAAGGCTGGATAAGCTGGAAGGTAAAGGCTTCTTTACCAAGGAACTGGAAGAAGAACTTTTAGGCGGCAGCATTGATATTGCCGTGCATTCTCACAAAGATCTGCCAACCATTCATCCTGCCGGCTTGACCATCGCTGCGGTAACGGAACGTGAAGACCCCTCAGAACTGTTATTGATCCTTAAAGATTGTGTAAACATTGGGCATAAGCTTTCCCTGAAAACAGGAGCGATGGTAGGTACTTCATCAAACAGACGTAAAGCACAGTTGCTTGCACTTCGGCCGGATCTAAATATCGAGGATTTAAGAGGCAATGTGCCTACCCGCATACAGAAATTAAGAGATGAGGATTATGATGCGATCATGATCGCTAAAGCGGGAGTGAACCGGCTAAACATTGATCTTTCAGAATTTCATGTTGAAGTAATTGACCCCACAGAACTGGTTCCTGCGCCTGCGCAAGGAGCATTGGCTATTCAGATCAGGGAGAATGATACCGAATTGTTCGATACCCTTCAAAAGATACATCACCCCGAAACAGCAGAAGAAATTGCGGTAGAACGTAAGGTGTTGAACCTGTTTGAAGGTGGCTGTCATATGCCTTTAGGCTGCTATTGTAAAAAGGAAGAGGGACAGTATGAGGTCTGGACTTCAAAAGCGGCAACTGATGAAGATTTTCCTGACCGGTTGTTTTACAGGGTAGATAGCCTGGATGGATTGGCAGAGCGGATTGTAGCGAAGTTTAATACACAAAGAAAACTCCCTTCTAAGGTATTCATCTCAAGAGAAGTAGGTGAACATAATTATTTCAGAAAAGCACTTGAAAAGCATCATATTGAAATTGAGGCCAGGTCACTGATCCGTACTTTTCCAATCGTTACCGTATTGGATCCGTTTTATTTGAAACACATACAATGGATCTTTTTCAGCAGCAGGAACGGTGTTGATTACTTCTTTAATCTGAAGCCGGCATTGCCTAAGCACGTTAAATTTGGTGTCGCGGGCCGGGGATCTGAAGATTCTTTAAGAAGAGCTGGTCACCTCGCCGATTTTGTTGGGGAAGGCGGGGATATCGAAGAAGTTGCACAATTGTTTGCAGAAACTGTTTCTGGAAAAACGGTATTGTTTCCCAGGGCACAGGATTCGTTATTGAGTATCCAGAAGGCGCTGAAGCCGGATACGAAAGTGATTGATCTGCCTATTTATGAGACGGTTATTGAAGAGGATGTAGACCAGACCTATGCTGAGGTACTCATATTTACCAGTCCATCCAATGTGGATGCGTATTTTGTTGATAACCTGCTGCAACCTGGACAAAAAGTAATTGCTATTGGCAATTCTACTGCTAAAAAGTTTGAAGAAATGGGTGTAAAGTGCATTTTGCCTTATGCGCCTGATGAAATTGGCCTTGCTGAAGCCGTTTTTGGAATCGATTTATAATAGGATTAGTATGATACACCGTCCACGTAGATTAAGGAAAAACCCAGTTGTGAGAGAGATGGTAGCCGAAACCCGGTTATCTAAAGACATGTTCATTTATCCGTATTTTATTGTGCCGGGAAAAGATGTGGTTCATCCACTGGATGCCATGCCAGGCATCAGTCATTTCTCTGAAGACACGCTGATAAGAGATGTGGAGAAGGGATTAAAACTTGGTGTAAATAAGATCATGCTTTTTGGTGTAGGCGATGAAAAAAGTGAAAATGCAGCCTCTGCTTATCATGATCATTCCCTGGTTCCTTCGGCAGTACGGTTATTGAAAAAGAACTTTGGTGAAGATATTTATGTCGTGACCGATGTTTGTGTTTGTTCCTATACTACACATGGGCATTGTGGTATATTAAAGGATGATTACGTGCAAAATGACGAGACGGTAGC
>CAMLDJ010000343.1 GCA_946478755.1 uncultured Pedobacter sp.
ACTATTTTACGTTCTGCCTTGGCCTGTTTCCCAAAAATGCCGGAATTGCCAGCGGCTTAACCGGTGGAATCACCTATGTAATTGTTTCCTTTTTAAGTTATAGTGTCATCTCTTTTCTACCTGCAAAAGACGAACATCACCTCAGCGCCAGTTACCTTGTATTAAGCGTCCTGTCTGCACTGACCATGTTCGCCATTTACAGGATCAGTAAGAAAACCACTTAACAGACTTTTACGACATCCATGTTTAACAGCTGGCCCAGCTTTTCAATTTTCGAACTGATGTGACCTATACCAATCGCGCAGTGGTGAGCGGGGCCGTGACTGTTCCAGCTGTTTACAAAATTCCGGGCGCCTATCGGGAACTTGTATCGGCTGTTTGTATTTCCGATCTGTAAGATCTCTCCTGGTACAGATTCCGCCTCTGCGACCAGCAGCATGAGTTTTCCGCCCTTTTGTTCCACCACCGACAAGAGGGTAACCGGGCCATTCTTTACCGACATCTCTACAGACACTCCTTTACCAACCTTTCCGTGGTATACACCCAATGGTCTGACTTTCGTTTTACCTTCGGCAATGGCAATGTGCCCCGGGCCATCATGTCCCATCAATACCACATCCGCAGCAAAATCCATGGCGTAGTATTCAGTGAACGATCCGCCAGCACCAAAACCATCCATGATCTTCATCGCCTGGGCATTCTTGATCTCATATTCGCCGGCTACAGGGATCCCCTGTGCGGTCAGCAATGAATTGCCAAGAATGATAGAGCTGATGGCTTCTTCGTTATCTATATTTCCGGTGCCCTTATAATAATACGCCATGGAGCCCAACTGGTGCTGTTCAACCAGTTTATCAAGCGCTACCGAAGTGATGGCTGCCTTTTCCAGCTCTTCAGCGGAACAGTCCTGCTGCACATCAAAGGTCTCATAGAACAGGTTCAGCCGCTCGTTCATTTCCTCCGCGGTTACCGCTTTACGCAAACTGGCCAGTTCTTCCACTTCAAGCAATTCAATGTGCCCGCCAAAATGGGCATATTGCTGGGTCAGGTCCGAATAAATATCCAGCATTCCACTATAATAATGTCCCATGCAACCCATTCTGTTGTAAAACATGGTGTTGGCCACGCGGGCAGCTTCCACCCATTCCCCAATCTCCTTCCAGCATTCCGGATCGTTATGCAACATACCTGTGATCTGGTGGAACTTGATCCCCACACGATTAAACACATTGGCTATTTCCGGCACCGGGCAGGCCGAACAGTAAGACAGCCACTCCCCGGTCATCCTCGTACGATCGGTCATTGCATTAAACGAAGCATAATCGATGGCCGCCTCAGGACTCAGGTTAAGGATGATGACCGGCACTTTTGCACGTTGTACCACAGGTAATACTGTGGAGGAAAGTGCATAAGTGGTTACATATAGAAAAATAACATCTACATCGGCCGTTTTAAACAGCTTACCGGCAGCGAAGGCCTTATTGGGATTGTCTACCAGACCAGCATTGATGATTTGAGGATGAATCGCAGAAAGGTTCTTTTCCACTACACCCAGATAGCCTTCCAGCCGTTCTTTTAAACCTTCGAATTGCGGCCAATAGGTATCCAGGCCAATGCCGAATAAGCCTATTTTAAGGTCTGAATTTGATTTTTTAGGTAAAAACGATTGTTTTGTCGAACTTGGCGTGAAAGTATTCATATCAGGATTTATATTTAGGTAAAGCAAAAATTGCCATTTAAGTTTATTGAATCAATGTAGAATCTGATAAACAACATATACTTATTGATACAAAATTAATGACTAACCATTTCAAATATCTTCCTGTAAGTGATGAGGATGTCAATTGGGGGTTGCATGTGCTAAATGCTGGATATAACCGGATTGACAGCGCGGTCAGCTATCCGCCACCAGGCCATCCATCCGGTCATTATTTCAATTGGGATAAAGGGCGGGTATTAGACGAATATCAGATTATTTATATCTCCAGAGGGGCTGGAACATTTGAGTCGGCAAGCCATAAAAAGGTTGAAATCAGAGAAGGTGCCGTGATGCTCCTGTTCCCGCAGGAGTGGCACCGGTTCAAACCTGATCCGGATACCGGCTGGGATGAGTTTTGGGTAGGCTTTAAAGGCAATATTGTTCAAAACATCGTTCAAAACCATTTCATCACCCCCAGGCAAAGTGTGTTGCAGATCGGCATCCACGATCACCTCATCAACCTGTTCTCTGCCATCATTGAGCATACCAGAATTGAACAGCCGGGCTATCAGCAGCTGATCTCGGGCATGATCCTTCATTTGCTGGGAGAAATATATGCTAAGACCAAACAGGAAGCGGTTAAGGATAAAGACATTTCGGCAATACTGATCAACAGATCCAGGGTGCTGCTGAGGTCCTATGTCGACAGGAACGTGACCATGGCCCTTGTGGCCGAAGAGCTGCAAGTCAGCTATTCCTGGTTCCGGAAAGCTTTTAAAACATTTACGGGCATTGCGCCCCACCAATATCTTTTGCAGCTTAAAATAGAAAAAGCCAGGCTATTGCTGGCTGACCCGACAAGATCCATAAAAGAAATAGCCTTTGCGCTTGGGTTCGAATCTCCCTTTTATTTTTCGAAGATCTTTAAAATTAAGACCGGCTACTCCCCTGACGCTTACCGGAAACGCATCCAGAAGTGATGCCGGGCAGATCCCCTTATCCTGTTTTGATCTCCGGCTTCTTCTTGATGAAGTTCAGATAGATGGAAATCAGCGCAGCTGCCGCGAAACACACTGCGGTAACGATGTCAATAAGATCTGCAGACACATCCTGCCCGCTGATCTTATCCGCATAGTATTTGATAAAAGAATTGGGTAAATCCCTTTCTCCAAGGCTTTCCTTTATCTGCCACTGCCAGTCTGTTATCGGGCAATAACCCAAACCATACCAAATGCCCAGCAGCAGCCAGGAGCCAGCTGTCAGCAGCACCAACGCAAAATGTAATCTCCTGGTAGATGGCCATATCCAACCGAGCAAGTTAAATCCGATAATTAACAGATGCAATACGGTAAAAAGAAAATCAAAAATCAGATAGGCCATATTACTGTCTTAAAAAAAAAGGTCCTTGCGCCGGGCGGAAGGAATTAATGGGCGTCGTAAATGATCACTTTCTCAAAAAGCACCCTAAACTCGTCTAAAAATGCCTTATGGATTTCATGTACCTGGTAAACATCATGTGCTGCGAGATCGTCAAAAAGGAGGAATAAGGAAAAAGTATAGGTGGTGTCCACAACGGCCCGTTCAATTGGTGCCGGTGTGCCGATATGAAAGGTTTTAACAACTTCAATTTTTTCCAGCGACTGTAAGCCATTGCGGAAAGCTTTTTTTTGATCTTCGGATGTATCTGCCTTAAGCCAGAATAATACGTGGTGAGCTATCATTATATATCTATTTTTTTGCGAATATAGGCAATAGAAATCAAACAGATCGGCAGAGACGCCCCAAAACTACGCCTTATGAGCTTAGATGAGACCGAAAAACGGAGAGCCGTATCAATAAAAAAAATCCCTGTAGCGCTTTGCCCTTAATCTTCGTTTTACTTGGTATAAACCTACAACATGATTATCGCTATAGAAATTAAAAGACAACCAGCCCTATTGCTCCTGGCCATCTCAGTCCTGCTGATATCGGCCTGCAAAGATAAGTTCGAAGGCAGCAAGGAAGACGACCGACAGCAACTGGAAAGGTTAATGGCAGAGATCAAAGCCATGTCTGAACAGGAAAAATGCGTCAATTCAGCCGATTGGAAATTCCTGCCCATAGGGTCGAAAGCTTGCGGCGGGCCAACCGGCATTGTAACTTATTCCGTAAAGATAGATACCACTGCTTTTTTGGAAAAGGTAAATAAATACACAAAAGAGCAGGCAGCCTTTAATAAAAAATGGAAAATAGTTTCTGATTGCAGTGTGCTTCTTCCCCCGAAAAGCATCATCTGCGAAAATGAAAAACCTAAACTGGTATACGATTATGATTATTAGCGGATGGCAGCGCTTATTGACCGTCCTTCAAGGAACTTAAATAATGCTGAAAGACCGGTATATCGGCTTCTGCCCAGTCCAGATCATTCAGCTCCGCTGCTTCCAGCCAGGCGTAAGCAGCATGCTCGCTCAAAATAATCGTACCAGCAAGGATACGGCACACAAAAGGGATCAGGTTAATCCGGGCACCGGGGTAGCTGTGCTGGTTGGGAGGCATCTCCGAGATAATTTCAATGTCCAGGGCTAATTCTTCCTGTATCTCCCGGATTAAACAGGTCTGCGGCAGCTCACCAGGCTCCACTTTCCCTCCAGGAAATTCCATCTTTAATGGCAGTGTCATGGTCTGGCTGCGCTGGGTGACCAGCACCTTGCCGTCTTCACGAATGATAATTGCACAAGCGACGTCTATCATCTAATCAAAGTGTATTCAGCCATCAGCGGAGTGAAAATGAAACAGGGATATTGTAAGCTACCTTAACTATTTTGCCCCGCTGTACACCAGGTTCCCATGGTGGAGAGGTATTTACTACCCTGATCGCTTCTGCGGCCAGCAAAGGATGCGGACTATTTGTCACTTTGACGTCTGTAAGTGATCCATCTTTCATCACCGTAAACCTTAACATCACCTTGCCCTGTATTCTCATACGCTGGCATTCAGCGGGATACCGAATGGTCTTACTAAGAAAGCGATAAAATTTATCCATTCCACCTTTAAACTGAGGCTTGATAGAAGATTTGGTGTAGGTGTATGTGCTTCCATTCTTATCGGTGGACTCGCCCGATACCATTACACCAGCTACATAGGTTTCTTTATAAGTCGAGCCGTCCTTTCCTCCCCCTCCATTCCATACCCCTTCATAAAGGCCATTTTCTATGCTTCCACTTTCTGTGATCCGTTCAAACTCAGTATCATAAAAACCACATTCCCCCTTACCATCAACGACCAGATCTTTGCCGGTAGCATCTTTGACATTTTTAATATAACGGGATGTTTCTCCCTTAATGGTAGTTTCGTAACCAATTATTGTGTATAAATTACCATTTGGATAATATTGATAGGCAGTATCCACAAGCTTACCGTTCTTATAAGTGGCCACCATTTTCTTTTTGCCGCTCGGGTAATAGGAAATGTATTGTCCTTCGTACATGGGAGGATTAATTTTGCTGGAAAATCCCCTGCTTTTATTGGTTCCATCCAGGTAATGCTCATTGACCACATACAGCTCAGATCCGGGCTCTGGCTCCTTAACGATCCGGAGATAATCAGCACTATCCCGCAGTTTTACCTGTTGTCCGGTTTTTTTGAAAAAATACAAGTTTTGCCTTTGGGCATTTGCACCCAGGCAGGTCAATAGCATCGCTAAAAGCAGAAAGCGTCCTTTGTTCATATATTCAGATTGTTTAGGAAAGATAATACAATTTTACTTTTCTGGCCAGGCAATTGAAAATTTTGTTAGACACAACATTTCTCGGGGCAGTTGAGATGGCACAGATCACCTATGTTTCCAGTTGCCCATGAATTTACAAAATCGCTGGAAGGATCTTATCAAATTGGAAAGGCTTTAAAAGAGAAACGGGAATAAGTCGGAGAGACTATTCCCGTTTA
>CAMLDJ010000344.1 GCA_946478755.1 uncultured Pedobacter sp.
TTGCCAGAGTTGCGGATATGAATCAGCGAAATGGCTGGGCAAGTGTCCTTCCTGTAACGAATGGAATACTTTTGTAGAAGAAGTAATTGAAAAATCAGCGGCGAAGGTTCCGTCATGGAAAACCAATTCCGACGGTCAGCGCGCCAATAAACCCAATAAAGTTGAGCATATTCAATCTATCAGCGAGGAGCGAATCCTCACAGGCGATACGGAACTGGATCGCGTCTTGGGAGGAGGACTGGTTGCCGGTTCAGTAACTTTAATTGGCGGAGAGCCCGGAATTGGCAAGTCGACCCTAATGCTGCAGCTGGCCCTTAATATTTCAGGCAGAAAGATCCTCTATATATCAGGCGAGGAAAGTGAGCAGCAGATTAAAATGAGGGCCGAACGGATCACCGACAGCCCTAAAGCGGACTGTTATATTTTAACGGAGACCTCGACCCAAAATATATTTAAGCAGATAGAGGTCCTTGGCCCGGATATCATTATTGTGGACTCGATACAAACACTGCATTCCGCACATATTGAATCTACTCCGGGAAGTGTTTCCCAGGTAAGGGAATGCACAGCAGAGCTATTGCGGTTTGCAAAGGAAACAGATACTCCGGTATTTTTGATCGGCCACATTACGAAGGATGGTACAATTGCTGGTCCGAAAATCCTGGAACATATGGTAGATACGGTTTTGCAATTTGAAGGCGACAGACATCACGTATACCGGATCTTACGATCAATTAAAAACAGGTTTGGTGCCGCGGCTGAACTTGGTATCTATGCGATGCACAGCACCGGACTAAGACAAGTATCAAACCCCTCAGAAATTTTATTGTCCCAACGCGACGAAGAGCTTAGTGGAATTGCTATATCTGCCACCCTGGAGGGCGCCAGGCCAATGTTAATCGAAACACAAGCGTTGGTAAGCGCCGCTGCATATGGAACGCCTCAGCGCTCTGCAAATGGCTTTGACACCAAGCGAATGAACATGCTGCTGGCCGTGCTGGAAAAAAGGTGTGGTTTCAGACTGAGTACACGTGACGTGTTCTTAAACATTGCAGGCGGCATTAAGGTGGAAGACCCGGCCATTGATCTGGCCATTCTGGTCGCAATTATTTCCTCACATGAGGAGATCTTTATTTCATCAAAAATATGCTTTGCTGCCGAAGTGGGGCTTTCAGGCGAGATAAGGGCTGTAAACAGAATAGAACAGCGCATCTCTGAAGCAGAGAAGCTGGGCTTTGAACGAATTTTCATTTCTAATTATAACTTAAAAGGTTTAACGCTGGAGCGCTATAAAATTGAATTAACAGCGGTCAGTAAAATAGAAGATGTGTTCTCCATTCTATTTGGATAAAATGAGTAAAATCGGGGAATCAAAACCTCATATACACACCCAATGTGAATAAATTTACTCGAACCCAATAAGTCTGGCACAGAGAGAAAATTTCACACTTAACTGTATTTCAGATTGTTATGTTCTAAACAGAAAGATTTATAAAAATGGCCTGTTAATTGCCTTTACCTACACGTTAGCGTTCATTTATGAATTTTAACAAAACAATAGGGATGATTATCCTCGTTATCGATAGGTAACGAGGATTTTTTTTATTTATTGGTATTTGAAATTTTATATATTTATAAAAAATAAACATTCAAATTCAGAAAATGATCATCGCGTTAATTGTATTATTTGTACTTGTTCTAATTGGAATTAGCATGTACAATTCTCTTATAGGGAAAAAAAATCAGGTTAGCAACGCCTTCTCGGCCATTGATGTCATGCTAAAAAAACGTTTTGATCTATTACCAAATCTGATTGAAACGGTAAAACAGTATATGAATCATGAAGAAGGGGTTCTGACCAGAATCGTGGAATTGCGGAGCAAAGCTGCAAATCCCAATATCAGCAATGAAGAAAAGCTGGCTATTGATAGCGCATTGAGTGCAGGTGTAAAAGGCTTGATGGTTAATGTCGAGAACTATCCGGATTTAAAAGCCAACCAGAATTTCCTTAACCTTCAAACTACCTGGACGGAAAGTGAAGAACAAATTGCTGCAGCCCGAAGAACTTACAATGCTTCGGTAACGGATTATAATAATGCAATTATGATGTTCCCAGGAAGTATAATTGCAGGCATGATGAATTACCAGTCTATCGAGGTGCTTGTCAATACCGAAGAAGAACGTAAAAACATCAGTGCAAAAGACCTTTTTAACAGCTAATGAATCTGGAGACGCTTAATCCGGAATCCATATCCGGTACTTTAGCAGAATTGGAGGATCAAAGAAAAGAAATCTCTGCACTAAAAATAAAGAGCTATCTGCTCATTGGCGGCGGTGTATTGGTCATAGCTGCCGGACTCATTTCCGCTACATTTGCAATAGCTGGGGCTATTGCAGGAGGAATAGTGCTCGTTATGGGATTTGTTCTTTTCAGTAAGACTAATGCCAAATTCAGCCACTACAGACACAGCTTTAAACAAAACGTAGTCGCCCTGGCCCTTAAGACAATAGACGAAAGCCTTGAAATCGATTATACTACCGGCCTTTCAGAAACTGACTTTATCTACTCCCAGCTGTTCAGTAAAGAACCAGACCGTTACCGAAGTGAAGATCAGGTCTCTGGTTCCGCAGGAAAAACACGATTCGCATTTTCGGAGCTTCATGCAGAATACAAAACCGTAACGCAAACAAAAAATGGAAGGCAGGAACATTGGCATACCATATTAAAAGGAATTGTTTTTTATGCCGACTTCAATAAACACTTTAATGGGGAGACCATCATAAGACCTAAAGATATGGGCACGGCATTAGGCGCCTGGATTTCAAAGGCAATGCCCATATTCTCTTCTTCAGGCAGGGAATTGATAGCGCTGGAAAACCCTGGATTTAGTGCAGAATTTGTAACCTATTCAACAGATCAGGTGGAGGCCAGGTACATTTTAACACCGGCAATGATGGAACGAATCTGTGAACTGAACAAGCGTTGCAGCTATACCATTTCGCTTTCCTTTATTAACTCCTGTGTCTACATTGCATTTCCCTTAAACAAGGATTACTTTGAACCTCCGGTGCATAAAAGCCTGCTTGATCCCGACGTCTTAAACGAAGATATCGAAGTAATCCGGTTCATGTATGGCATCATCAGGGACCTGGATCTGAATACAAGGATTTGGACAAAGGCCTAATGCTGGACAAAAAAAGTCCCTTCCGGGACTTTCAATCTTATTTGGACAAATACATTGATTTGTCTTTATACAACTTTCTGAAATAAGGATCTTCAGTGTCTTTAATGAATCTGATGGACTCACCTGTCGACTTCATTTCCGGGCCTAATTCCTTGGTTACCTCCGGGAATTTATTGAAAGAGAAAACCGGCTCTTTAATCGCATAACCTTCCAGTTTACGTTCGATCGTAAAGTCCTTTAGCTTATTCACACCCAGCATCACTTTAGCGGCAATGTTTATGTAAGGCACATCATAGGCCTTAGCAATGAAAGGAACAGTTCTGGAAGCCCTCGGATTGGCCTCTATTACATATACCTTTTCATCTTTAACCGCAAACTGGATGTTTAACAAACCAACTACGTTCAACGCCCTTGCAATCTTTATGGAGTAAGCCTCCATATCATTCATTACCTTTTCAGATAAGCTGAATGGGGGCAATACAGCACTCGAATCGCCGGAGTGGATACCAGCTGGCTCAATGTGCTCCATTAAGCCCACGATATGGACATCTTCACCATCGCAGATGGAGTCTGATTCTGTCTCTTCTGCGCGGTCCAGGAAGTGATCGATCAGCACGCGGTTTCCAGGCAAATCACCCAATAACTTTACAACGGCTTTCTCCAGATCCTCATCATTGATCACAATGCTCATGCCTTGCCCACCCAGCACATAACTTGGTCTTACCAGTACCGGGTAACCTACCTCATTTGCCACAACGATCGCTTCTTCAGCATTTTCTGCAACACCATATCTTGGATAAGGAATTTCCAGTTCCTTTAAAAGGTCAGAAAAACGTCCCCTGTCTTCAGCCACGTCCATATCATTATAGGTAGTACCAATGATCTTTATTCCGTTTTCATGCAGCTTTTCAGCCATTTTCAAAGCTGTTTGTCCGCCTAACTGAACAATTACACCTTCCGGCTTCTCTAACTCGATAATTTCACGTACATGTTCCCAGAATACCGGCTCAAAGTATAGTTTATCAGCCATGTTAAAGTCGGTAGATACTGTTTCCGGATTACAGTTGACCATGATGGCCTCAAAACCACTTTCCTTAGCTGCAAGCAAACCATGTACACAAGAGTAATCGAATTCTATTCCCTGACCGATTCGGTTAGGTCCGGAACCCAAAACAATTATTTTCTTTTTATCAGATGGTTGAGATTCATTCTCCTCCTCAAAAGTTGAGTAGTAGTAAGGTGTTTGCGCGGCGAACTCAGCAGCACAGGTGTCCACCATTTTATAAACACGTCTTATTCCTAATGATTTTCTGCGCTCGTAAACCTCATCTTCTGTTACATTTCCAAGCAGGTATGAGATCTGGATGTCAGAGAAGCCTTTTTGTTTTAATGTAAAGAAGAAATCTTTAGGGATATTATTTAGTGAGTAACGTTTCAATTCTGTTTCCAGATGAACCAATTCTTGTATTTGTGATAAGAACCATTTGTCTATACGTGTAACCTTACGGATAGACTCAAGGGGCACCCCCATGGTCATGGCATCCTTGATCAGGAATAAGCGGTTCCAGCTGGCGTGCTCAAGGCCATGCATGATCTCATCAATGCTACGGTTATGTTTACCATCGGCACCTAAACCTGATCTACCTATTTCCAAACTCTGACAAGCTTTCTGTAGTGCTTCGATAAAAGTACGTCCGATTGCCATTACTTCACCTACAGATTTCATTTGCAGGCCAAGTTCCATATTTGCACCTTTAAATTTATCGAAGTTCCAGCGAGGAACTTTTACGATCACGTAATCAAGTGTAGGCTCAAAATATGCAGATGTAGTCTTTGTAATCTGGTTTTCAAGTTCATCCAGGTTATAACCGATAGCCAGTTTAGCCGCGATTTTAGCAATCGGATAGCCCGTAGCCTTACTGGCCAGAGCCGATGAACGGGAAACCCTTGGATTGATCTCGATGGCGATGATCTCGTCATTATCAGGATTTACCGAAAACTGTACATTACAACCACCAGCGAAGTTTCCTATAGCACGCATCATTTTGATCGCCTGGTTACGCATATCCTGATAGCAGCGATCAGATAAGGTCATTGCAGGCGCCACAGTGATAGAATCCCCCGTGTGAATACCCATTGGATCAAAGTTTTCAATAGAGCAGATGATGATTACATTGTCATTACTGTCCCTTAATAACTCCAATTCATATTCTTTCCAGCCTAAAACAGCTTGCTCTACCAAAACCTCGTGGGTTGGAGAAGCCTCAAGTCCACGTTGTAAAGCTTGGTCAAATTCTTCTTTCTTGTGCACGAAACCGCCACCATAACCACCCAATGTGTAAGAAGGACGGATGACCAATGGATAACCAATTTCCTGAGCGGCTTCTTTACCTTCCAGGAACGAGTTGGCAA